>RPQK01000664.1 GCA_003819755.1 Acidobacteriota bacterium
AGGCTTGAAGTCGAACTTGCCTTTCCCCTCCTGGTAGAACACGCAATCACTTCCGGCACGGCACCCGCTCACATGGACCCAATTGGCGGGCATCATCACGATCGACCCCGGACCGAAATCCCTGGCCGATGTAGAGTCCGCTCCCGTGTACCAAACGCCGCTAATGATCACGTTCGTGAGCTCACTGCTGTGCCTGTGCAGTGGATTGTTTGTGCCGGCCGGCACTTTGCGCATCTGAGTATATTCCCCCGTCGTGGGATCACCCGAGAGCAAGGCGAACCGCATTCCCTTCCTTTCGGGAAGCTCGGTCCATTTCAGTTCCGCGAAGGAAACCATCAGTGGGGAACTGCCCTCTTTGTTCGCCGCACGCGTCGCCGCCGCTTCCTGGGCGAAAAGCGCTGTCGAGAGATTCACTGCTGCCAGCAATACGAGGAGACTGTTCATGCACCACTTCCTTGAAGACCCCGAGCGTGCTTTCGCCGCGGGGAGGAGCGTCTACGGGCCCCGAGCTCCAGCGGCACCGCAACTTCGCCAGAAGGGCAAAAGATTTGTTTAGGCGGGTCTTGTTGAAAGTATAGCTCGTCGCTCCTCTTACACACGACTCATCGCTGTCCGGCCCGCTACCCGCCGGGTCGCCAGCGCCGCGAATACTGACCGAATTATCGGTGACACGATCAATCCTGAATGAGTAATCCCGCCATCGAGGTGTTGGCACGATATCCGGTCGCCGTCTGGTGCCCCGTTAGCACCCGGAGAATGCTGGTTCAACACGGCCTAGGCCTGCCCGGCCCGAGTTCAGCGAGCCCGGGTAGGTGCCGTATAGCCCTGAGGCGAATCAGCGTAGACCTGGATGACACCGTTATGATCGCTGATCTCTTCGGTTCGGGGCGAAAGGACGTATACGCGTCCGTCGAGTAGCACTGGTGCGTTGGATGTCGGCGCTGGGAGATGGTCGCACCAGAGTAATGCGCCAGTTTTTTTTGAAATCGCGTAGAGGTAACCGCCGGCGGTCTCGGGGTGGAACTTGGCGCCACAACAGTAGACGACATTGTTGGAGACTGCGAACGGGGTGAAAGCCGCGCCGGACGCATTCGATCGCCATCGGAGATTGCCTGTTTTGAGATCAAGACACCAAACACGCGTGCCGTCAGCGGATCCACTTACGTACACGGCATCCCCGTCCCTGCGGAAAGCATCTATCCCACTGCAGGAGAAGCTCCACTTGACGCTTCGGCTCTTGACATCCACGCACACCAAGATGGATCCGATCCACTTATGTGAGAATGCGAAAATCGCCACGCCGTCAACGGGCTCTTCAATCTCATTCCCAAAACCAACATATCCATCGTACGCTCCTAGTTTCCGAAGCTCCGGTTTTGGAGTGAACTCCCAGAGAATCGCACCCGTTCCTGGATCCACACCGAACAACCGTTCATCGATCCCCCAGATCAGTTTGGCATCCCGATTATCCTTTGGAGAACTCGGGGAAGATGGATCGGTCCGCAGTACCCCTTCCCCCTCCTGAAGATGATATCGGTGCGTGAAAAGCTTGGCGCCGGTGTCAAGAGAGAAGGCCGTCAGGGTTTCCCATCCGCAGAGCATAATCCGATCATCCGCTGCTATCGCAACACGGTCAGCGGGTGTCGAGTTACCCCTCCCGTAATCGTCAATGGGCGTGCTCCAGACGGAGTCTCCCGTCTCGACCCTCAGGGCGACGATTTCGGAAGGACCCTCGCTCGTCCTTATGAAAAGAGTCTTCTCGGCAGCGGCAACGAATTCCACGAAGCGGCCCGGCTGTGACCACGTCCAAAGCGAGTCAAAAGAGTCGGGACCCAAAGCGCGGATGCGAGCGCCGTGGTGACCATCCTGGTAGAACAGCCTTCCTTCGTTTTGCCAGAAGGTCGGCCGCTGGGTCGGCCACGAAGCCCTCACCGGTTGGCTCGGAAGAACCTCCTGAACTGTCACCCTCCGCAACAGTGGTGGTGCATCACCGAAAACAGCGGTGATAAGTAGGAGGCCCATCCAAGATAGGCGTACACTGTTGACAGTCCTCATAGCCATGCTCGCTCTCGGCTGACCAATCCCATTCTACCCGGGCCTGTTGTCGCTTTCCTCTGGGTCTGTGCGGCAAGCGAAACCACTCTACGGACATTCTGTGTGGTGTTTTGATCCAGATCCAATGGAAAACTATTGCCCTCGTAATCCGGTTGACTGACCTTGATACTCCAGCGCCCGGCGGGGATCGAAACGGTTCCTTTGCCGGATGAAAAGCGCCAGTCTCCCAAGCTTGATCTCGTCCCTCGATCGTTACTTGGACGTTGATATTGCTGATCAGCTGACCACTGTCCTTGTCTACCGCTGCCACTTCGAGCCGGTTTGCGACCGGCTTGCAGCGCCGCAGGAGTCACGAAGTCGCAGCGTACCTATCCGTCCCTGTATGGCCCGCTTCTGCTGCTACTATTCAAGTAGATGCGAGGTCCTGCCAAAGGACTACCGACTAACGCGAATGTCAGGCATGCCCCGTGCGACTGAACGTAGTGTCGGGGTCGGGCTTGGTCTTCAGGCCGCGAATAAGGCTTCGCGGACTGGCTTGGGTAGCTCAATTGGGAGAAAGCACGCGCTCGGATAGAGATAATCTTCACCCGACTCATCCACTACACGCAGTTGGCCATGTTTTTCGGCGTGTGGATCATCCACGACCGGATAAATTTTCCGAACCTCAAGAGATGCCGGGCAATCGCAGTTGTCTATGCAGATGACAAATCTCTTTGCTTTTTCCATGGCGGTTAATCGAGAAGATCCTTAATCTTGAATTCCTTCTTGCCGATTCCGTCCGCTTCGTACCAATGAATCTCGGCTGTGTGTATCGTACCATCAGACAGCCGCACTTGCCCGGTCCCCTTCAGCTTCCGCCACCGGCCCTTACCGTACAGCCTGGTGTGCCCTTTTCGCGGTGCCCGTATCCCCCCGTTGCCGGGCGACGTTGATTCAAAACGCCGGCGCCCCCAACGGAGCTAAGGCGCGGCGTCGACCGTGTCGCCTTCAGTACCTTGTTCGGGGTGACTATGAACTTCCCCCTCGCTGATGATGCCTTCCCTGATCAAGGCAGCGGAAATCTGTCGATGTTGTTCCCGTTCTTGCTTCAGGAAATCCGACTCCATCCAGTTCGGCAGGTTGATACCCAGAATACGTGAGATGCCGATGATAACGTCTTGCCGATGGGACGAGAACCGGAAAATCTCAGCCTTGTCTTTTGTCCCCCGATCTCGACAATACTCATAGAGGAACCTGGCGTCCTCTATGGCGCCCAAACGGCAGAGTGGTTTGACACCATGCTCCCAGCGAACCTGTTCGGGTATGTCGATGCTGTGGGCCGTTAGCCGAAAGAGCGGTAGGTAGGCTGCCGCTGCCTCGTCCTCCTCACGACTCCACCCGACCTCGAGAAAGAAGTAGTGGGAGAAAAGAAAAGGATACGGAGCATTCCCTTGACGGCCATCCGGGTCATTGATCATCCCGGTCGTCTTGATAAACTGTTCGATATCCTGATGCGCCATTGTCAGGTAATTGGTTTGCTTCGTGGCACCGATCAGGCCGGCAAGCGCCGCGCGGCAAAGCCAAATGTCCTCGGTTTTCAGGAATGGGACCAACGCTTCTGATTCCGCCTTCTGTAAGATGGGGGAGACCTGGAGAATGAGATGACGCTGCCTACTCGCGGATGTCTCGTTCTTCAGTTCTACAAGAAGCTCCGCTGCAAGTATCCTCTTCGCCTCCTCGCCGTCCTTCGCTGTGGACAACGTTTCGTTGCTCACTGGGACTACGGAGTCGAGGTAATACCCGTCCCGCTTGTCTCCCCAGTCAGTTCGAAGTACAAGCGCGCATGGCACACCTTCCTGAAAGGCGAGCAATTCGGTCGGCCACTCGAAAGAGGTAGCAGGAATGACGAGAGTCTGCCCTCTGTAAGTTTGGTGACCCAAAATTACGGTCGTAACCTTGAATCGGAAACTGACGTATTCCAGCGGATAACCGTCGACTGTAGGGCCGCGGGGCCGGACATCCTTCCCCACGATATGCCCGGCAACGATCAACTTCGGATCGTGCCCGGAGTAGATCGCGCGGTCCAGCCGCTGGTTACCGGTCGTTTCATAGGCAGACGCCTCCCCGCCGAGAACTGCAACAGCCGCACAGAAGACGGTACCGAGGATCAGGTTCATGTTGTTTCCCTAACGTCATCCACCCGTGCCCCGAGTTGAGCGGCCCGCTGGCAGATTGTCTCGCGCTGGGCCGAGCGCTCTATTCAATGATTCCGAGCAGTGAGTGCTGCCCAGGAATGAAGCCGCTAGCCTCGATCCATTGTCCACTTAGGAGCCGCACCGAGTGGAAGCGGAGCGTTGCCGCTCCGCCCCCCTCTCAGAACCGTACGTGAAAGTTTCCCTTCATACGGCTCAAGCATCTCAAAAAGACTCCCTTGTGGGGAGCCCCGGCAGCCAAGCACAG
>RPQK01000665.1 GCA_003819755.1 Acidobacteriota bacterium
AGGGATTTACGAAGGCGTCTCCCGACCGGGGATAGAGATCCGATTCACGGGTTAGTTTCCCGGTCAGCGGCGAAACCATCGTGGCCATGAAGGGAGTGCTGAACGGCACGAGGGTAAGCGAATCCGCACTTCTGTTAGCAGCGATCTCTATCGCAGGTTCGACGCCTGTCTTCAGCTTTCTCCAAGTCTCGGCTTTCATGAAGGCCGATTCCGCGAGTCTCACGTCAGCCCCTTCGGTCGGGGCATCCTGCCAGAGCGCCCCTTCCTTTAAAACCTTCGCCAACTCCTCGGGTGAGGCAATTTCTGTACTGGGCTTTGTCCCGCCGCCCGAATAGCTGTAAACGGACCCGCGTCGGGTTTCCCAGATCGCCTTGATCCTCGAATCAATCAGCGTTCCAACAGCGGGGAGTGTCCATTCCATTCCGGTCGTCTGGGCCAGGCGGTTCAGGCATTCGAACGGCGACACACCGCCGTCCGGTGGCGACAAGAGCGGCAATGACAGGGAAAAGGCGGCGACACAGGAGTCCGGCGCAGTCGGTACCTCGTCCAGAGCCTCCAGGTAAACTGGGATCGGAAGGACGTAATCCGAGACGTCGGCATATCCTCCCGGGAAACCGGCAAACGAGGCAACCACGGATTTGTCAGCCAGCTTCCGGCGGAGGAGCGACGACGGAGTCGAATGAGAAAGGGAGGACCCATCGATCATCAGGAGCCGGATCGAACCATCCGGGACGTCGGAGAGCCCTGTTACCGGCACTGGGTTTCCGGCGGGAAGAACCGGTAGAGGCAACTCCCGGCGCGGCACCAGCCCTCCTACAGAACCAACAGAGCCAGTAAGGACGTTGAGAAGATTCACAGCGGTGTACCCGGAGTCCGTAAGGGGCACGCCACCCTGATCCCCGGCAGTGACCGCAACACAGGGAAGGAACGCGGTCATCTCCCTGGCCGCCGCAACGATTTCCTCTGAGCTAATCCCGCATGCTTGGGCCGCCCGGTCAGGAGTGACGCGGGAGAGCAGAGCGTTGACGTCCGGCATCGCCTGCATTTGCTCAACCAACGACGCGACGCTTGGGTGGAATCGTCTCTCTTTCAGAATCACGCCGGCGAGGCTCAGGGCAAGGATCGGCTCGCTGCCCGGCGTTACCGGCAGCCAGGAATCGGCCAACGCCGCGCTCTTCGAGTAGCGAGCTCCGATCTGGATGACTCGAGGCGCCGGATCGGAGACCTGCTGGCTTAGCCGCCAGCTTTCCTCCAAATCGGCCCCAAAGCTCACAATGGTGCGAGCGTGTTCGATGTCCAGCCCAAATTCGGGGTAGTCCTGGCCGGCGATTCCCTTGAAGACGCTCAACGGCTTCTGTAATTGGTCATCGGGAGCGATATAAGTGCCGTCCGCGAAGTTCGACAAAAAGAGCCGATAGGCGAGTGAGGTCGAGCGCCCAGGCATTGTATCCAGGATCGCCACGCGCCCTTCGGTTGGATGGCTCTTCAACTGGATCAGTGCGTCACCAAGGTCCTTGAAAACCTGATCAGCGGAGACCTGCGAGACTTCTCTGCGTCCGGAAGTCCCCACCACCCGCAGAGGACGGGTAAAGCGTTCAGGACTGTAGGGCGAGTGGTGACCAACCAACCCTCCCGGGCAAAGGAAACCGCGGCTGCCAGGATGACCCGGGAGGCCGGTCAGGCTCACCGGCTGACTCCCGATGCAGCGCGCCCGCACCCCGCACCCGGCCGGACAAAGCCGGCAGGTGGTATACCGGATAATTGTCTCCCCTTTGGGCGGCACCGGTATCCAGGACCAGTTCTGCGTCCAGATGGCGACATCGTCCAGGACCTTCCAAGGCAGCGGGGTAAGCACAGTGCCCAGAGCGGAGCCACCCAGGAATTTCAGAATGTGCCGGCGATTCATGGTCGGCTGCGGCCCGGCTGGCGCACCGTCACGCTTACGAAACGGTATTCTCATTATTCTTCCTTATTGAGTTGCAGTATTGGTAAAACTGGCGACTAAACCGCGAGTCACTCAGCTGGGCCGGGGGTTATTTGTGGCACCCCAGACAACTGGAACCGACGCGGTGCTCAGCGTGGCACGCCTCACAGTCATCCATCTTCATGCCGTCCCAGGGAGCAGACGGAATGCCGGAGATGGACTGTCCCCAGATGTTGCGGCTGTAGCCGCTGATCCGGTTTCGCTGGTAGGGAGGCAGCGATCCCGACTTGCCGTGGGGCCCGTGACAACGCTCGCAGTCGATCTCGGCCAGCTTCACATGTTGAATGTGCGAGAAGTAGACGTTCTCGGGCTGGCGAGAGTAGACGAGCCAGGGAATCTCCCGGTTCTTCGAGACGTAGTTCTCAACGAGCGACTTCTCGGCGACCGAGGTCCCCTGGGGTTCCGAATGACAGCCTGTGCAACTCTCCAGGCGGGGGATTCCGCAGAAACTTCCGTCCTCTCTGAAACCATGGCAATCCTCGCAACTCATCCCGCCCTTTTCGCCGGTATGAGTCTGATGACTGAACTGCAAGGGCTGCTCCATGGTCTCGTAGAGGGCCAGAGGGAAGACAAACCAACCGATTCCGAGCATAAAAAACAGCCCGAGAAGGAACGCTGTATATCCGTGCAAACGCACAGTTACCTCCTGCCTATTTCATGAGTCGAGAAAAACTCGCTGAATAAGGACAACATCTGCTCCCGCGAAAGGTGCTCGAGCGGGGCAGTCGGGGCCAAAGCCGGACCAGCCGTAGCGTCGTGACCGCTCGTCACCGGTTGCTGTTGCCTGCTCAGATAATCATCCAGCCGGCGGTACTCTTCGCTAACCCAGGAAGCGGCTTTGCTTCCCGATACGAGAGGCACGTCCGGCTCGGAGGACTCCGCTGTCGAGCCTTCAAAGAGCCACCCGGCCCCGTAAGGGTCAGCTGTCAACCGGACAGGCTCGGCTCGCAGGTACAGATTAGCGGCGCTGATCCGAATGCGCCGCGGAAACTCCAAGTGAAGATCAACTCCCCTGACCGTGAGAACCACCCAGGGTTGACAAACGCCGGCGACCGTCAGAAAAGTGAGTTGCTCCACCGAACCGAGAACGCCCGCCAGGAAGGCGTCGATTCCTATCTGGCAATGGCCGGGAGCCGTTCGATCAAGCCACATGTGATTGGGAGCGTAATCCAGGTGGAGCGGGGCACAGATCGGCCGAGCTTCTTGCCCGCCCAGACCCGAGCAGCAAGGCGGAGATCCGGCTGAGCGGAAGGAATCGACCGGGACGGTCGTCCGGTAGAGATCGCAATAACGGTAGGCGGGACGGCCACAACGTAACAATGACGGCTCAGAAGCCGGGACGAATTTCTGAAATGCCGCTGCGGTGCAATACTGAACCAGCGACTGTCGAAGAAACGGACATACGGGGGCGGCAGTGTCGGCGAGGCCGGTTTGCGGTGACCCGGCCCTTCCTGCCACGGAGCACTCCGTATGGAAAGGCCCGGAGCACCGCTCGTGACCCGTATCGGCACCGTCCAGAAGGATCATCTTCCGGTATCCGGCGGCACCGCAGTATTTAACCTGCTGTTCCTTAAAAAAAGGGCAATTCATGAAGATCCTGGCAATGACTCAACACCCAGGTTTAATGGCCGACGTCCGCTACTTCTTTTCCGACCCGATCTTCTCTCCACCGTCGGCCATCGTCAGGCCGAGGCCATCGACGGTGTAGGCGTGATCGTCGGGAGACACCACTCTGCTTCCCCTTCGAACCCTCAGTTCGTCAAAGAGTGCTTTCGCAACGAGGGCGAGACAGGCGAGTGTCACCAGTCCCAGAACGATGTTCGTTACGTTTAACCAGACGGTGCGGGGATCGCCAAAATCAAACACTCTGTTCCTCCTTCCGAAGCACGGCCGGTAGCGAGCCGTGGATGCATGGGTATTCATGCAGTCAGAAAAGTGAGAAGCAAGATCTGTGCCGGGATTGGAGAGGCTTCGTGGTGGCAGCGTTATGTCTCTGTAGTACAAAGTTTTGAGCGGGGTGATCGGGGAACTGCAGCCGAATCGAGAGAACTAGCAGTGTAGGATTCCAGGACACCTCCGTGTAGGATTTACCCACACGGACAGGCCAGCGAGCCGCGCTGGGAGGTGGGACGTCGAACGTGGGCGCCGGTTCAGTGATTACCGCCCCGAATGTCGATTTCTGCGAAATCCTCCCGCTCCGCGGGGGAGCCCAAGCGGCGTCGCCAGGACTCGTGCCAAGGGAGGGCCCCCGAAGGTGGAGGCGTCCGCTGGGAGCGCAGGCGTCTCGCCCAATGCCGTTTACTTTTTTGCGAAGTCGGTGCAACCAGCCGCGGCGGTGGAGTGGCGCGCTTTTTGCGCTGTATCGAAACCTCGCGCGTGTACGCGCCCAAACGCGCGGTCAACCCGTACACACGCGGGGTTTCGATACAGCGCAAAAAGCGCGCCACTCAACCGCCGCGGCTGGTTGCACCGACTTCGCTCTCGGTACGGCCGAAAAAGTAAATG
>RPQK01000666.1 GCA_003819755.1 Acidobacteriota bacterium
AGACGCTGACCTCGTCACTTATCCCGTGAATCCGCAAGTCCATGCTTTTGACGACCGGTCACTGTTCGAAACCCTGCCAATGCTCGCTGAGACGGTCGCAACGGCGCGCGATTTTCTGGGCAATGTAACGCTTTGCGTTGGTCCAGTCACGCTACGTCCTCGCTTCAACCCTCATACGGGGGTTCCCGACCCAGGGTCCGAGTCGCGGCTGCCGTCCAACGTCGACAGCAGGCAGATGTCTCTTCTTGCCGCACCCTGGACGCTCGGCGCCCTCAAGCACCTGCTCGAAAGCAGAATCGATAATCTCACCCTCTTTGCGACGGTCGGATCTACGGGGGTAGCGGAGCACGAAGCGGGCAGTCGGAATCCCGCGCTATTTCCGTCGATCCCGGGAGCCGTTTACCCGCTCTATCACGTCCTTCGCTGGGTCAGCGACTTTCGTGGAGGGCAGGTTTTGCCATGCCGGTCCGGCAGTCCAGACGTGGAGGGGCTTCTTCTCGAATCGAACGGTCGACGAAGATTACTCGTCGGGAACATGACCGCCTCGGTACAGGCCGTCCGGGTGGACGGATTCGGCGTCGGCCGATACGTCAGAATCAAAGAGCTGAACGAAAACAACGCGACTTCGGCCGGCACTGACCCGGAGGCCTTTCACAAGTCACCGGGGCTGCTGCGAGAAGTCGCCGGCGATCAGTTGTCGCTGGCCCTGCTGCCCTACCAAGTGTCGGTCGTGGATACGGACGGAGATACGGAATGCGGTTAGGAATGGGATCATACGCGCGCTACTGGGCCAGCGGGGTTCCGGGGTACCCGCCGGAGCACCCGCTTCGGGCTGAAGGCCTGATCGAATTCGCAGCACGGCTGGGTCTGAAGGTCGTTCAAATCGCAGACAACATGCCCCTGGACGCGATCAGTCAGGAAAGACTGTCGAAGATCCGGGACCTGTCCCAAGAACGAGGCATTGCGATTGAAGTCGGCACCCGCGGAATCACACTCGGTCACCTGCGCCGGTGCCTGAAACTGGCCCGCTTTTTCGACTCGCCGATCCTGCGGGTGGTAGTGGATACGTCCGACCATCACCCGAGCCCTTCCGAGGTTGTTCAGTTGATTTCCCGCGTTGTCCCGCATCTGGAGGACAACCGCGTAGTGCTGGCTATCGAAAACCACGACCGCTTCAAATGCCGCCAGCTGGTTCAGATACTTGAACAGGTTAACAGTCCCTGGGTGGGCATTTGCCTGGACACCGTGAATTCGTTCGGGGCCCTGGAAGGCCCGGATGTCGTCGTTGACACCCTCGCCCCCTGGGTCGTCAATCTGCATCTCAAAGACTTCACGGTACGCCGTGCAGTCCACATGATGGGCTTTTCAGTGGAAGGATGCCCGGCGGGGGAAGGACAGCTCGATATCCCCTGGCTGCTTTCCACTATGCGCACCCACGGAAAGGACCCAAACGCGATCCTCGAACTCTGGGTGAGTCCCGAGGAAAGGCTCGAGGATACGATTCGAAAAGAAGAGCAATGGGCGGTGCGTAGCGTGAACCATCTGCGCTCCTTCATCCCAGACTAGTGTGCTGAGTAAAGCCCGCCTCAAGGCGGAACTACCAACAAATCGTGCCCGCTGCTCGATTAAGTGCTTCAGCGGCCGCAGGGTTCGGCCGCCTCCATCACGAGATCCTTCCTGGGGAGTGGAAATCCACCCGCCGCGGAACTTCACCGAATTTTCGGACTGGACAGCTAAGTTACTGCGTAGGTGGATTCTTGATCGAAAAAGTAGGAAATACACGAAACCTACCCGTTTCTGTGCGCATCTGAATTGGAGATGGGCACGAGAAGCAATCTCCTGCCGGAGGTGACGCAATACAGTCTGCTGGAGAGGATCGGGAAGACCCCGCTTGTCCGGATCCAGCGGCTGCCAGGCTCGACTTCCGTCGAAATCTTTGCCAAGCTCGAAGGGTTTAACCCCGGCGGCTCGGTGAAGATGCGCCCGGCGTACAGCATGGTCCGGGCTGGCATTGAAAGCGGGCAGCTGCGCCCGGGCCAGACCATCATTGACGCAACGAGCGGCAACACCGGGATTGCTTACGCCTTGATTGGCGCGACTCTCGGCTATCGCGTTCTCCTGGCCATGCCGGGGAACGCCAGTCCTGAACGCAAGAAGATCCTGACCAGTTACGGGGCCGAGTTGCTTCTCACGGATCCGCTTGAAGGGCCGGACGGGGCGATTAGAGCCATACGGGAGTTACACGGTCGTTCTCCGGAGAAATTCTTCTACCCGGATCAATATAACAACGACGCCAATTGGAAAGCGCATTACGAAACCACGGGCGTGGAGATCCTCGAACAAACCGGAGGAGAGTTGACGCATTTTGTGGCGGGACTCGGAACCACGGGCACTTTCGTGGGCACGAGCCGTCGCTTGAAAGCCCACGACCCCGCCATAAAGACCATCTGTTTTCTCCCTGATTCCCCGCTGCATGGAATTGAGGGGCTGAAGCATATTCCGACTTCCATTGTCCCAGGGATCTTTGATGCGCGGCTGGCCTCCGAACAGCTGGAGGTTTCGACGGAGGAAGCTCAGGAGATGAGCCGGCGCCTGGCGAGGGAGGAAGGCCTTTTCGTCGGTGTGTCATCGGGCGCGGCGATGGCTGCCGCCCTGCAAATCGCCTCTCGGACGAGGACGGGCCGAATTGTGACGGTCTTCCCGGACGGAGGCGACCGCTACTTGTCCGATGGATTTTGGAATGGTGATACGAACGGGCCGCGCCCCGGAGCGCCCACAGAGCCGCAAGCGTAGCGTTTTTTCGCGGAGCGCGTCGGGTACGTGCCTGAAACACACTCGATCTTGCTTCAGGCAGGTATCCGACGCGCTCCGCGAAAAAACGCTACGCTTGCGGCTCTGTGGGCGCTTCGGAGCCTCGCCAGGAGGAGTTTAAGAGTTGCTGCTATTAACTCAAGACCAACTTGTCCAAATCCAGGAGACAGCCGTGCGGGAGTACCCTCACGAGTGCTGCGGACTCCTGATCGGTTCTTCCGAGGGTGACCGCAAAACCGTCACCGATCTGCGCGTAGCCGAGAATCAACGGCATGATAGCCTTCGAAACCGGTACCTGATTGACGCGGGTTTCATCTTCCGGATCGAATCGGATCTCCGGGGAAGCGGGAAAGCGATTCTCGGGTTCTTCCACAGTCACCCGGATGCGCCTGCCAGGCCGTCGGTTTACGACCAGGAGCACGCCTGGCCCTGGTACTCCTATTTGATTGTATCGGTTAAGCAGGGGAAGCCGGCCGACACGACGGTCTGGCAGTTGAAGCAGGACCGCTCCGGCTTCACCGAGGAAGCCTTTGAAGTCTCAACAGTGGAGGTAAGTTGACGTGGCAGTAACAGTCTATGTTCCCACCCCGTTACGTGCGTATACCGGCGAGCACGAAAGCGTTCGCCTCGAGGGCGGCACGGTCGGAGAGGTTCTCCGCAACCTGACGAGCGAGTACGGGGAGTTGAAGAGGCATCTGTACACCGAGGACGGAAGGCTGAGGAACTTCGTCAATGTCTACGTCAATGACGAGGACATCCGTTACCTGCAGCGGGAAGAGACGGCGGTCAAGGAGGCCGACACGGTTACCATCGTCCCATCCGTGGCCGGCGGATCGGTGTCTGTTGAAACCCAACCGGAGCTTTCCCATGAGGAACTGCAGCGTTACAGCCGGCATCTGATTATGCCGGAGGTCGGGCTCGAGGGTCAGAAGCGACTGAAAGCCGCCAAGGTGCTGTGTATTGGAGCCGGCGGCCTTGGTTCTCCTTTGGCGATGTACCTGGCGGCAGCCGGGGTCGGGCGTTTGGGACTTGTCGACTTTGATGTGGTCGAGTTCAGCAATCTTCAGCGACAGATTATCCACTCAACGGAAGATGTGGGACGTTCCAAGCTCGGTTCCGCCCATGAAAAAATCCTGGCGATTAATCCTCACGTCGAAGTCGACTTGTACGAAACGCGTCTCACGTCACAAAACGCGCTCGAGATCTTTGCCGATTACGATATTGTCGCGGACGGAACGGACAACTTTCCAACCCGTTACCTGGTGAATGATGCCTGCGTGATCACAGGCAAGCCGAATGTCTATGGAAGCATCTTCCGCTTTGAAGGACAGGCGTCGGTTTTCGCCCTTCCCGATGCCCCCTGCTATCGCTGCCTCTACCCGGAACCACCGCCCCCCGGTTTGGTTCCTTCTTGTGCGGAAGGAGGTGTGCTCGGAATCCTCCCGGGCCTTATTGGCGTCATTCAAGCGACGGAAGTCATCAAGTTGATTCTCGGAACAGGAGACAGCCTGGCCGGACGTCTCCTTCTGGTCGATGCCCTGGGTATGAAGTTCCGGGAACTGAAACTACGGAAGAACCCGGAGTGCCCGGTTTGCGGCGACAATCCGTCAATAGTCAAGCTGATCGATTACGAACAGTTCTGCGGGATTGTCCCGGAGACCAAGAAGACT
>RPQK01000667.1 GCA_003819755.1 Acidobacteriota bacterium
ATCTCGATCTCGCGGAGCGTCAGTCTCCGCTCTCGCAAAAGCGCGTCGGGGAAGGGAAGAGCAGGACCCTGGACGATCCGGATGTGGCATCCTTCCTCTCTTTGACGCGCCGCATGTCTACGTTCACCGTGCCAGTGATGGCTCTCCGGGCCTTTCCTTGAGAAACTTCTTGCGACCCTGCATTTCTATTCAGAATTCCATTGACAGGCGTTTTTGCTCCGGAATATAGTGCCACGTATGAATTTTTATGCACGCGACCACTTTTCGGGCTCCCAGGCTAGCGGAAAGGGAAAGAAAGAAAGAGGAGGAGCTATGGAATTCTCGAGAAGAATTGCATCAGCCTTGGTCGTCTTGGTCAGCTTGGGCGCGGCCCTTCCCGCCCTGGCGCAGGACACCCGGGGTCGAGTCCAGGGAACGATTGCTGATACGAGCGGGGGCGCAATTCCCGGCGTGACAGTCACATTGGCGAACGACGCGACCGGCATCGCGGTCAGCCGCGAGAGCGGGGACACCGGCCGATACCTGTTCGACCAGGTGGACCCCGGCGTGTATACCATTACAGCCGTGATGCCCGGGTTCGCGACTCTCGTTCAGAAGAACGTTCGTGTCCACCAGCGCGGCGACGTCACGGCCGACATCACGCTCAAGGTTTCCGAGATCGCCGAGACCGTCACAGTCGAGGCGAGCCCGGTGGCCGTGCAGTTCAATACGACTCAGCACGAGATGACTGTGGAGCAGTCGCTCTTCACACAGCTGCCGATGGTCACTCGCAATCCCGCCACACTGATCGGCCTGGATCCGTCCACCAACATGCCTGACCCCACGCGGACCGGGAACATCGACCACTACGCCGCGAACGCCTACGACGTCGGGGGCATGACTGCGGGCCAAAATGACGTCCTGATCGACGGTTCGCCGCTGGCCAACTCCTCAAAGCTGGGTTACAACCCCCCCATCGAGGCTGTCGGGGAGTTCACCGTGCGATCGAATGCGGTCGACGCCGAGTTCGGTCACAGCGCGGGCGGCATCGTCACGATGTCGATGAGATCGGGGACCAACCAGATCCACGGCAGCGCTTACTACTTCGGCGGCGTACCGAACTGGAATGCGATCAACAACCGGATCACGCGCCAGCATTCCAAGAACACGTTCTGGAATGGGGGTGGCACCGTCGGCCTGCCCATCATCAAGAACAAGCTCTTCTTGTTCACCGCCTACGAAAAACAAACGGACACCAGCTATCGCGCCTTGACCTACACACTGCCGACCGCCTTGGAGCGAGCCGGGGACTTCTCCCAGTCCGTGAACGCTGACGGGACCCCACGCATCATCTATGACCCCCTCTCGTCCCGGATCGAGGGCGGAAAGATCGTCCGCGATGCGTTTCCCGGGAACAAGATTCCGGCGGCGCGCTGGGATCCCCTGTCTAAGCGCATTTTGCAAAGCCTATGGGATGTCAATAACCCTGGCGACGACTTGACCGGGCTGAACAACTTCAAGTACGACGACTACCGATATTACCGGTACTACAATCTTTCGAACCGTGTCGACTGGCAGATCAACGAGCGATGGAAGACCTTCGGGAGAGTGAGCTTCTTCCGCACCAATCAGCCGGCAAACGACTACACGAACGGGAAAGACGTCTTGAAGATGCGCAGAACGGAAGGCAGTATTCGAAACGGCACCAACATCGCCGGCGACACTGTCTACACATTTAGCCCGACCACCGTGCTCACCGTGAGGGGCTCGTATTACAAGACCGAGGACAAGCGCGACTACCCCGAGATGGACATCGGAGAAGCCGGTTATCACGACCTCTGGGCGAGCGACTGGTGGAAACCGTACGCGGAAGGCCGCCCGCTCATCTACTTCCCGAACATGCAGATACCCAGCGGCGATACGTTCGGTGTGCGTAACTTCTGGTACCAGGAGCCCTATGGGCTTGGCTTTGGCGCTGTTCTCAACAAGAATCTTACCAGCCACGCGCTCAAGGTCGGTTACGATACGCGCTTCAAGCGCGGCGAGGCCTCCCGCTTCGGTTTCGCGAACCTGACCTTTGCCTTTAACAACACCGCGAACACTTCGGCTTCCCCCAGTTCCAAGACCGGCCACCCCTGGGCCAGCTTCCTCATGGGCGCCCTGGACACGGCCTCCAACGCTCAATACATGCCCATGCAGAGCGCCAACACCGAGATGTACGCGTTCTTCGTTCAGGACGACTTCAAAATCCGTCGCAACCTGACGCTCAACCTCGGCCTCCGCTATGAATACGAGGGCGGCTACTGGGACCCGGAGAACCGGATACCACAGCGCCTCGATCTTACCGACCCGATCCCCGGGTTGGAGGCCGGGATCGCTCCGAAGCTGTCGTCGGTGCAGGCGGGAGGAACCGGGAAGACCGTGGCCCAATTGATGGCGGAGTCTGCCGGCCCGAAAAGCTACCTTTACAACGGCGCGTTCTATTTCAGCGAGGACGGCAACAAACGGGCCACCCAGAGCGACAAGTACCAGTTCATGCCTCGGTTGGGTCTCGCCTACCGCATGGACGACAGGACCGCCATCCGGATCGGCTACGCCCGCTTCTACACCCCCAACGCGCTGACCGACGGAGGGAATGAGCCGCTCGGCTCGTTGGACCTGTCGGCGTTCAGCCCCACCACCAGCGTTTTGCCGCTGATCAACGGTGTTCCGCAGGCTTTCCTCTCCGACCCCTTTCCGCAGGGGCTGACGCCTGCTTACGGCAAGAGCTATGGCCGCTATACCGCCCTGGGTGACACCATCACCATCGACGAGTATGAACGGCGCCCGCCGATCAGCGACCGGATCAACCTGACCCTGCAGCGGGAGATCTGGGGACGGACGGTCGTGGACGTCACTTACCTGATGAACTTCGTCAGCCGGAACATGTTGACGGTGGACCTCAACCTCGCGGACCCGCGGCTGACTTACAAGTACGGAGTTGAGCTGACCAAGACCGTGGCCAACCCGTTCTACAACTACGGCACGGTCGAAACCTTCCCCGGCGCTCTGCGCCGCCAGGCCACGGTCTCGGTCGGGACGCTCCTGCGACCATATCCACAATACGGCGCCATCAACCAGACGTCGACCGACCTGTCGAAGTTTCGCCACCAGTCCCTGGAAGTCCGCCTGCAGCGCCCCTTCGCGCACGGCTTCACCTTTCTGGCGACGTATGCCCGAGTTGTCGAAAAGTCGCAGGTCTTCTACGATAACCAGGATCAGTACGACGGCATTCTGACGTGGAACGACAACGTGAATCCCAGGCACCGATTCGTGACCGCCAACGCTTTTGAAATCCCGATCGGACGGAACCGGTGGCTGGGCGCGGACATGCCCCGAGCGCTCGATTGGCTTATCGGCGGGTGGCAGATTTCGAGCATCTACACCTACCGTTCCGGCCAACTCCTGACCTTCCTCGCCATGACAGCTCCAACGAGCGTGACCAAACTCGGGGGTGTGGGTAAGGGGGCTTACTGGTTCGATGTCACCCAGTTCAGCACTCTCCCGGCTTACACGCGTCGGACCAATCCCAATTACTATGACAACCTCAGGGGGCCGACATACTCAAACCTGGATGCCGTGCTGAGTAAGAGGATCACGATACACGAAAACATGAAGTTCGAGTGTCGTCTGGAAGCATACAACGCACTAAACGGGTGGAATTGGGCGAACCCGACGCTGACGATCACTTCTTCGGATTTCGGGCGAACGAACTCCCCGGCGGCCGGCTATGCCGGACGTCGACTGCAGTATGTCTTCCGGCTCGAATTCTGAGTCTTCATGACGGATCAATCCGGATTATGTCCACGAACCAACACGAACCAACACGAACCAACACGAACAACCCGGGTTGTTCGTGTTGGTTCGTGGACATAATCCGGATTGATCCTGTTGGGATTCCCGTCATGAACGCGCTGCTGTTCTTGTTGACCTTGTCGCTAATCGCTGGACCTCAGCTGTTCGCTGGGCCCGGCGGCGCCCTGGCGGGCCAGCGCCTTCGGGTCATCGTCTCGACGGACATCGGGGGCACCGATCCGGACGACTTTCAGTCCATGGTGCACTTCCTCCTGTACGCCGACGTGTTTGACGTGGAGGGCCTTGTCTCGTCACCTTACGGCCCCGGCCGGCGCGAGCACATTCTCCAAGTCATCGATTGTTATGCGCGCGATTACGCCAATCTGAGGACGTATTCCGAAAAATACCCAGCCCCTGACTCGTTACGGGCGATCGCCAGGCAGGGTGCCCTCGAAAGCCCAGGTCCCGCCGGAGTCGGAAAACCTACCGTGGGCTCCGAGTGCATTGTCCGGTGCGCGCGACGGGACGATCCCCGCCCCCTCTGGGTTCTGGTCTGGGGAGGGATAGAAGACCTGGCACAGGCTCTGCACGACGCCCCGGACATCCTGCCGAAACTCCGTGTCTACTTCATTGGCGGCCCGAACAAGATGTGGAGCGTCGATGC
>RPQK01000668.1 GCA_003819755.1 Acidobacteriota bacterium
GATACCGTCTCCGGGGGCACTTCCAGAACCGCCAGCACACTCGCCCCGGTCTCCTTGTAACACCCCAGCCACTGCTTCATACACGGGATCTCGTGGTCGATGATGTCGTCGCCCAGGAACACCCCGAAAGGCTCATCACCTACAAAAGGCTCGGTCACGAGAACGGCGTGACCAAGGCCCAGCGGCTTCTTCTGACGGATCGAGGAAATCGCGATCATCTGGGAGATGTCCGTGACGATCTTCAGCAGGTCCTCTTTTCCCTGCTGCTCCAGGCTGTTCTCCAGCTCATAGTTATAGTCGAAATGATCTTCAATCGCGTTCTTGTTCTGGCTCGTAACAAACAGAATGTCCTCAAATCCCGATTGGACAGCCTCCTCCACCACGTACTGAATGGTCGGCTTGTCGACAATCGGGAGCATTTCTTTAGGTATGACTTTAGTAGCAGGTAGGAAGCGGGTTCCCATCCCGGCCGCTGGAATCACGGCCTTACGAACGTGTCTCATCAGGCCCCCTTTTTGGAATTTGCCTATTCATTGGATGATAACACGCAGCAGCAGGCCGGGCCAAATGCGTGACACGATTCGACTTGCTGCCGACAAAAGGACCTCAGGGGACCCAGAGACCCCAAGGACAGCCTCCACTTGCTGTCCTTGGGGTCTCTGGGGTCCCTGGAGGTCCTTTTGTCGAGCACCACTGTCCTGCTTGACCAAACGTCGGGCCGTACGCTACTTTGCTCTGATGCTCCTTAGATCGATTTGGCACCGACTCTATTTCGGCGCGCTTGCCCTAGCTTGCACCTTGGCCGCGCCGCTCGCAGACGATCAGGACCACGAGAAGATCCTGCTCTCCAACAGCCGGCAGCTGATCTTTGACGGCGTCCGCTCGGGCGAAGGGTACTTCAGCTATGACGGCTCCCTGCTGGTCTTCCAGAGCGAGCGGGAACCGGGCAACCCCTTCTTCCAGATCTACCTGATGGATATGGAAACCGGCCACACGAGGCGGGTATCGCCAGGAAACGGCCGCACCACCTGCGCGTGGGTCCATCCCTCCAATCAGAAGGTCATGTTTGCCTCGACTCACCTCGATCCCCAGGCCCCGGAGAAGCAAAGGAAGGAATATGAACAGCGGGCGGCGGGGAAGGCCAGGACCTATGGCTGGGACTACGACGAATATTACGATCTCTTTGTCCGTGACCTGAAAACCCAGGAACTGACGCAACTGACTCACGAGCGCGGCTACGATGCCGAGGGTTGTTACTCTCCCGATGGGAAGACGATCGTCTTTGCCTCCAACCGCGAGGGCTACACGGCGCAGCTGTCGGAAAAGGACAAGGCCATCTTCGAAAAAGACCCGTCCTACATGATGGACATTTACCTTATGAATGCCGACGGGTCGAACGTTCGCAAGGTAACTCAAGAAAGAGGATATGACGGCGGGCCGTTCTTTAATCGGGATGGGAGCAAGATCTGCTGGCGACGGTTCAATGAAGACGGCAGTAAGGCCGAAATCTATCTGATGAATGCAGATGGCAGCAATCAACGCCGTATCACCAATATGGACGCCATGTCCTGGGCGCCCTTTTTTCATCCCTCCGGCGATTATTTGATCTTCGCCACCAACCTTCACGGCTTCACTAATTTCGAGCTGTATCTGGTCGACCCCGACGGCAAATCGCAGCCCGTTCGGGTCACCACGACCGAAGGCTTTGACGGCCTCCCGGTTTTTTCTCCCGACGGGCGGCGGCTGGTTTGGACTTCCAATCGGAATCTCGGGCGCAACGCCCAACTCTTCACCGCCGATTGGAATGATGCGGAAGCCAGAAGGTTGCTCCAATTCTCCAGTACGACCTCGTCCAAGCCCGCTGGCGGAGCCGAAGCAACCTCCGGCATCGTGGAGAAGACCCGCCCGGCCATCAGCATCGAAGATCTGCGCCTCCATGTGACGGCACTCGCTTCCGAAGAAATGGCGGGACGATTGACCGGGACAAAGGGAGAGGCCCTCGCAACCGCCTATGTGGCCGACGTCTTTAAAGGACTTGGCCTGGTTCCGGCCGGACAGAACGGGACGTTTTTTCAGGAATTCGAGTTCACCGCCGGCGTGTCCCCTGGACCCAAGAACCGGCTGACGCTCTCGAATGAAAAGCAGCCTGCATCAGGTCCAGCGCCGAAGCTCGACGCCGATTGGAGGCCTCTTGGCCTCTCGAAGACGGGCGACTTCGGCCCGGCCCCCGTTGTTTTCGCGGGCTACGGGATGGTGGCGCCTGCCAGTGAAGGGAACGAGGCGTACGACTCATTCGCGGGACTCGACTTGAAGGATAAGTGGGTGCTCGTCTTTCGCTTCCTGCCCGAAGAAGTAAGCGCCGAGAGGCGCCAGCACCTTGCACGGTTTTCGAACCTCCGGTACAAGGCGATGGCGGTTCGCGAAAAAGGCGGGCTTGGTCTTCTGGTCGTCAGTGGACCGCGATCCAAGGTCAAGGAACAGCTGGTCAAAATGACGTTCGACGCTTCCCTGGCCGGGTCCGGGGTGGCTGCCCTTTCGATCACTGACGATGTGGCCGGAAAGATCCTGGCCGGGTCGGGCAAAAGCCTGGATCAGCTCCAGGCGGAGCTGGACAGTGGAAAAGCGGTCGCAGGGTTCCTGGTGCCGGGCGCTACTGTTCAGGCGACTGTCGATATCCTGCACGAGAAAAGGAAGGGACGAAACGTCCTCGCCCGTCTGCCTTCCGGCCGGCCGGGGGCAAGTGCCGTTATCGTCGGCGCGCACATCGATCACCTGGGAGACGGCAGCGGCACGAATTCACTGGCCAGGGAGGATGAAAAGGGCAAACCGCACTACGGAGCCGACGACAACGCTTCCGGCACGGCCTCGATACTCGAAATTGCACAATATCTGGCTGACCGCAAAGCGCGCGGGGCGCTGTCACTTCAAAAGGATGTCATTTTCGGGGCCTGGTCCGGCGAAGAGCTCGGCCTGCTCGGTTCGGCTCATTTTGCCCAGACATTTCCGGACGGGAAGGAGCGGGCCTCCCTCAGGCCGGAGATCGCCGCTTACCTCAATCTAGACATGGTGGGCCGCCTGGACAAGAACCTGGTCCTCCAGGGCGTGGGTTCGAGCTCCATCTGGACAGGAGAAATTGAACGACGCAACGCGGTCGTCGGACTGCCGCTGGTAACCCAGAACGAAAGCTATCTACCCACTGACGCGACCTCTTTTTACCTGAAAAAGGTCCCGATTCTCAGCGCTTTCACCGGCGCTCATCAGGACTACCACACTCCCCGCGACACGGCCGATAAGCTCAACTACGAGGGAAACCAGAAAATCGCCCGGCTGATGGCCCTGATCACGGAGTCGCTCGTGCAGAATGACCAGCTTCCCGACTACAAGGAAATGGAAAAACCGAAGAGCACGCAAACCGGCGGACGGCGCGTGTACCTCGGAACCATTCCCGACTTCGGGCAGGGGAACGAAGTCGTCGGCGTGAAGCTTTCGGGGGTACAAAAAGGCGGTCCGGCGGAACAATCCGGCATCCAAGCCGGGGACATCATTGTCGAGTTGGCAGGGAAGACGGTGGCCAACATTTACGACTATCAGTACGCTCTGCAGGCGCTCAAAGTCGGTGAACCGGCGAAGATCGTCGTTCAGCGCGGAACGGAGCGCCTTAACCTCACGATCACGCCTGGCTCGAGAGACTGACGCAGTTTCTTATCCACGAATTACCCGAATTACAAGAATTGGCTGGGCGCCAATTGTGTAATTCATCTAATTCGTGGATAAGAAACTGCGTCGTCACGTGATCGCAGGATGATCCGTGTTGTCCGTGGTCGTCGGTGCCAGTTCGTGCCAGTCCGTGGTTGTTCGTGCAACAATGGCTTGTCATGAGGATTCATCTGGCTTACGGGAAGAACGGACTCGACGTGCAGTTGAACGACCGCTGGTCGGTTTCGGTCGTCGAGCCGAGACATACACCTGCCTTGCCTGACCCGGCTCACGCGCTGGAAGAAGCTCTCCTGAATCCTATCGACTCACCACCTCTCCGGGATCTCGTTAAACCCGGCGAGCGGGTTGGAATTGTCTTCAGCGATATCACCCGGCCTGCCCCCAATCACCTCATGATTCCGGCGATTCTCCGGCAACTCGCCCACGTACCTGACCGCAACATAACGCTTTTCAATGCCTTGGGCACACACCGCCCGCAGACCGACGCGGAGCTTCGAAACATGCTGGGGGCAGAGCTAGTGGAACGGTATCGAATAGTGCAAAATTCAGCTTTCGATCCCGCCACCCAGACTTGTCTGGGGTCAACCACTGCGGGCCACGAGGTGTGGCTTAACCGGGAACTGGTCGAATCCGAGATCAAGATATTGACCGGCTTTATCGAACCACACTTTTTTGCCGGCTTTTCAGGCGGCGCGAAAGGGGTCATGCCCGGAATGGCCGGCCTGCCGACCGTGCTTGGCAACCACGATGCCGGCATGA
>RPQK01000669.1 GCA_003819755.1 Acidobacteriota bacterium
CTTGTTGGCAGCCTCCTTTGACAACCCGCGAAACAGGGTTTAGACTTACTTCCCGAAAAACCGGAATCGTGGTTTGGTTGGGGCGAGGGAACCACATGCTGGTGAGACACGCCAAGCGTCGGCCTAATCCGCCTTATGGCGACCGCGAACTGATCGCCACAATCCGCCAAGCCATGCACGCATATGGACTGTTCCTCTTGAGCGTGCTCATTTTCTTCCCCGTGGACACTTGTGGCGCGGTGTTGGACCAGGGGTTCGACCCGAATGCCAATGGTGATGTGCTGGCCATTGCGACCCAGCCCGACGGGAAGATCATCATAGGCGGTGAGTTCACGTCGATCGCGGGTGTTACGAGAAACTATCTTGCCCGGCTCAACTCGGACGGCACCCTCGATACCGCATTCGATCCCAATCCGAGTCGCGACGTCTGCGCCATTGCGGTGCAGTCGGATGACAAGATTCTGATCAGTGGTTTGTTCACCTCCGTGGGAGGAGGAAACAGAAGCTACCTCGCTCGGCTCAACCCGGATGGTACTCTCGATTCGAGCTTTACATCGAATCCAGGCGGCCCGCCGTCAACGCTCGCAATACAGCCCGATCGTAAGATTCTGATCGGTGGCACCTTCCTCACGAGCTATTGGGCCCCAAAAAACTTGGTCGCGCGGCTCCATCCGGATGGGTCGCTCGATACAGGCTTTTCAGATGTGTTCCCCGGCCCCTACCCTCCGTATGGTTATGAGGTAAGGCAGATCGCCCTGCAGCCGGATGGCAAGATTCTCCTTGGCGGGAACCTCCCCGGCGCCGACGTCATTCGGCTCCTCCCGGACGGGACCCGCGATTCCAGCTTCAACGAAGTGACCTTCGATGATGGCGATTCTTACGCAGTCGGCCTGCAGCCGGACGGCAAGATCCTCGTCGGCGGCTATTTCAGGTCCATTGGCGGCGTGACCAAGAAAGGGATCGCCCGGTTCCATCCGAACGGGTCCCTTGACCCAGCGTTCGGTATCGACATGCAGCAGACGGGGGTAATCGAAATCGCCATCCAGCCGGACGGCAAGATCGTCATTGGTGGAGATTTTTCGGACATTGGGGGAGACTACCGGAGAGACGGACTTGCCCGCCTTAACTCCGACGGTTCGCTCGACACCGCCGCCTTCCAACCTGGCGCTCACGGATCCATCCCTGGTGTGGTCGAGGCTATCGCGATTCAGCCGGATGGCAAGATCCTGCTCGGGGGCAGCTTCCTCAGAGTAGAGTGTGGGGGAGTGACGGCCCCAGTGACCAGAAACCATATCGCCCGGTTCAGCCCAGACGGGTTGCTGGAGGTCCCGTTCGCCCCTAGCGTCTCGCCCACCAACAGCGCCGTATCCGCAGTCGCCGTGCAGCCGGACGGCAAGATCCTGATCGGCGGCGACTTTACTTCCGTAGGGGGAGTCGCGAGAAACGGCATTGCGCGGCTGCGCTCGAACGGCGCCCTGGACACCAGCTTCACCCCTGGCGTCTATGCCTATCGCGATGACTCCACCGGAGCCACCACTGGTGTCTCGGCGATAGCCGTCCAGCCGGACGGGTACATCGTCATTGGGGGCAGCTTCACGACCACAGGGGGAGCGCCGAGAAACCGCGTTGCCCGGCTGAAGCCGGACGGTTCCCTTGATAGCTCGTTCGTTAACATTGCCTCGCTTCACGACATTTATGCCATCGCCCTTCAAAACGACGGGAAGATCCTTCTCGCGAGGTCTCGCACGGTAGATGGGGCGACGGATGGCCAGGTCCTCCGCCTCAACTCGGACGGATCGCCGGACCTCACCTTTGCATACACCACGACCGACAGCTATGTCATGGCGCTCGCCATACAGGCCGACGGCAAGATCCTGGTCGGCGGCAGCTTCTCAACCATCGGGGGAGGCGCCAGAAACCGCCTGGCCCGCCTGGAGGCGAACGGCGCGCTGGACGCTACACTGACGACCTCTGTTGATAATGGCTCCGTCTACGCAATCGCGGTGCAGCCGGATGGAAGAATCCTCATTGGAGGGAGCTTTAGCTCGGTCGGTTCGGATACCAGGCGGTGGCTCGCTCGCCTCGACTCGAACGGAGCCTTGGAGGCGGAGGAGACGTTCAACGCCAACCTGGACTCCTACTGGTTGAACGCGGTGTTCTCGATCGCGGTGCAGCCCGATGACAAGATCGTGATCGGCGGCGTCTTCGGCAACGTCGGGGTAGAAGATCGGATCGACCTTGCGCGCCTCAACCCCAACGGAACACTCGACAGCACCGTGAACGCCGGCATCTCCAACGGCCGGGTGCTCGCCGTCGCGCTGCAGCCGGATGGCAAAATCGTAATCGGTGGCTCCCTCTACATCAACTTGGGCGGCGGCGAGTCCTTAGGCCGCTTGGCCCGGCTCGCCGACGCCGGTCTGGCCTCTCAGGACTTGACTGCGAATCCCAACGGCTTCGTCATAACCTGGTTTCGAAGCGGGGCCGGACCGGAGCTGAGCTGGACGACCTTTGAGTCTTCACCTGACCGGGCCGCGTGGTCGTTCCTGAATTACGGACACCGAGTGGGCACCGAGCCAGTCTGGGACCTGGCCGGTCTCAGTCCCCATCTCCCTCGCAACCAGAACTTGTACCTCCGTGCCCGGGGTTACTACTCCGAGAGCCACTCCTACTCGATGCTCGAGTCCTTGCGGTTGTTCTACCTGACCAACAGACCTCCTGTTATTCTTTCGCACCCGGTCTCCACCACTGTCGCAGCGGGAAACAGCGTCTCGTTCAACTCGACAGCGGATAGCTATCCGTACTCGCCCGTCAAGTGGCAGGTGAAGGTGAGCGCAACAAGTACGTGGACCGACATCTTTGGGGCGACCTCAACGACCTACACGCATACGGCGGCCGCCGGCGAAAACAACTATATGTACCGCGCCGTGTTTACCAATTCCGAAGGATCGACCGCGTCCGACCCCGCAACCCTCACCGTCACAACCCCTCCGCTGGGTATAGCCCCGATCTCCGGCGGATAAGGGGGCGCCGCTTCCTTGGGAGCTTCCCCTGGACCGGGAAAATCGGGAGGAAATTCGGGGACTGTCCCCGATTTTCCCGCGATCTTGTCGGGGCAGAGGGATAATCCGGATGCGGAACACTACTTCGTTGATACGCGTCTATTGCATCTAAACGGGTACATTGGGCCCAAACAGAGGAGGAGCGTCATGAGATCAACAGTTCTTCTTGTATTGTGTCTATTGATGAGTGAGGCTCCGGTACTCGCTGCAGACTATTACAAGGAACTATTCCCGATCCTGCAACTTGTTCAAGATAAGAAATATCCCGAAGCTATCGCAGGTTACGAGAAAATCCTCGAACAAGCGCCAAAATCATTACACGGTCCTGTGCAATTTGAAATTGCCAGTCTGCACGCCTTGCTCGGCGACAAAGATCGCGCTCTAGCGATGATGGAACAGGCTATTCAGTCCGGCTTTGATGATTGTCTGGCCATCCAACGGTATGAGGAGTGGAATCCAATTAGAACCGATCCCCGCTTTATTGAGCTCAAGTCACGGATCCGCATCTCAGAATCGGATTCAAAAGAGATGTTCTGGCTGAAAGCGGAGGTTGAGAGTGTCCATCACGACACTAAGATGATGATCACGGAAAACATCAACCGCGTGGATGGAGGCATGACTATCGTACCCCAATCGACGATACCGATCCGTGAAACAACGTCCCCGGGTGTGCTTTTCAATCGTGAGCTTCTGAAGATTCAGCATCAGGCCCAGAGAGCCAACGTGTTCCAAGCGGACAAAGCGAGAATTCAACACCTGACAAGGATGGGAATTATTTCCGGTCCCCCCTCTTATGAACGAGTGGCGATATCATCTCGTTTGGCAGAAAGCGCTGCCGAACAGCGCAAACTGGCCATCAATGCGCGCAAATTCTCTCTGCCTGCTGGAATCGGAACGACGCCACAGCCCTGCCCGTGATTTCCCCCCAGTTATAACCGGGTCGAGCTGCTCGGCGAACGCCGACGGCGCGCGCCAATGAGACAGCACCCCTCCGGGTCGCGGCTCCAGCCATTCACTGCGCGGTACGGCCCATGGCTGGCACCAAGAGGGAAGCCGTCCGGCGCTGTACGGTCGTTTGTAGAGTGAAGGTGAATTCCCTTTTACGTGTCTACTCGGCCTTCTTTACCGCGGAATGTAACGAATATCTGTTCAAGTCCGCCACCAGCATGGCTCCCGGTCGAGGTACTTTCGTCTTACCCATGACAATCTGTTGGTTCGTCAGTTTGCGGCCATACAGTTCGGCATTGGAGTCTTCATCGGGCCGCAGTGTTGCGCCTTCCAATGAAATGCCCGCAAATGCCCCTCTGGAGCGGGAATAGGACAGGATCTCGGCGTGCAGCTTGGCATCCGTGTCGGCCGACGAGGTGCGGCCCACCGGTCCGGCTGCTACGGAAGCGTCTGCCCCAAGGGTGAA
>RPQK01000670.1 GCA_003819755.1 Acidobacteriota bacterium
CCCGGGTAGCCGACACGTGCTCGTACCCAATTCCCGTCATTACATTCAGAATGACTCCCCTGACGTCGTCGTCGACGCCATCCTCGAAATCATTCGCGCCTCGAGAAAAGGCGGCAAGAGCGAATGACGCCCTCGCGCTAGCATGAGCTGCATTTCCCAGCGCCATCCGGAACTCGCCGAGTTGCGGAAGATCACCCTTGAGGCCTTCTCCGGTACACCTGAACGTCATCGGACCCGGATCATGGCTTATGCCCTCTGGCGGTTCACTTGGCTCAAAGGAGTACGAGATAGCCGAGACTTTAGGCCGGACTCCCGGCGCCATTTCACAATCGGTTCGCCACCTGGAAGAGCGGATGAGCCAGGACCCGGACCTTCGCGGGAGGTTTCTGGAAACTGAGCAACGGCTGGGACAACGGAGCGCCGAATCCGACTTCCCCGGCCCCGAGCATCCTCACCCCGACGACTGGTACCGCAGAGGAGGTCTGGGTCGGTTTCTCGCTCGGGGTGAACATCGTTCACACGGCCTCCGACTACGAGGGGCCATGGAGCTGGTTGCGGAGGCGGTCCGGCAGTCAAGAGCGGAAGTGATCGTTGGTAGCCTGCGCTTCCAGCGACGACTCACTTCGGTTCTTGCGACAGGCCGTCTGCGAGCTGCTCTAGGATCCACAGAGTAAAACTTCGGGGAGAGCCGTGGATTCCGGTTTTTGCATCCGAGCCCCTGGCGGTCAACCGCATGGCAACATCGGCGGTTTCGGCGAAACAGACGCCTATTGGAGCCACTTCTTCGCTGACCACCGCCCGGATCGGTGTCCCGTCTGCTGCTTCGGCCTCGAGCTCCCAGGCCGACACGGTCTGTCCGCCGCAGTCGACGTCACACTTGTTGAGCCGCTTCCTGGAGACGACCGTTTGCACTGCCCCGGCCTGCCGGGTTTTCGGGTCGTTGTAGTACTTCTTGGGCACGCGGAAAGGCGAGTATCCTGCGACCTGTACGATCATTTCACTGATCTCGCCGGGTCCTTGCGGCGTCTCCTCGACGAGCATTCGGGTAACCACACCAGGTTGGCCAGGCATTTCAACCGCTACTTCCATCCAGGTGAGCGGCTTTCCCTTCTTTACGACGTGCTCGAGAACTGCAATTTGCATTGTGTAGTCCTGCTGCTTCGCTTTCTCGAGAATCGTGTAACTGGCCCAAGCTCCTTGAATAAAGCGAAAGGAATCGTCAATCACGATGAACTGCTTTTGGCCGGGAATGGGGTGGCCCTTTTCCTGGACGCCGGCCGCCCCATTCCCCGCCGTGAGCAGCAAAACCAAAAGGAGAATCTGCATCGGTGGTCTCCCTATCTGTCTCATGCGACTGGGCTGCCGCAGGCCTTGCAGAAACGTGCACCAGGTCCCAACTGGCCGCCGCATGACGGGCAGCGGGAGCCGGTATTCACCAGATTTGTACCGCACGCGGGGCAAAATCGGCTGTCTGCCGGAAGCGTCTGTCCGCAGGTGCACAGCTTCAGGACAGGAGGCGCGGGCGCAGATGCAATCGGCTGGCCGGCAGGGACGGAAGCCCAGGTTGGTGTGCCCGGTCCACCGGCAGGTGCCGCGGCGTAGGAAGGCGCAACGGCTCTCCGTTTTCTTTTCAGAATGACAGCCGTGGCGATCATGGCGATCAGGAGCAGGATGACCACCAAGCCGACGAGCCCTGCGATGACCGCAAACGGAAAAGGCGTTCCGACCGTCACGGTCCCCGGTTCGGCGGTGACCGTGGTTTCAAAGCTGTTCGCCCGTTCCCAGGCACGCGCGTTCTCGATCCGGAGGCTGCTCTGCCCTTCCGCAAGGCCGCGAACCGTGGCGACGAAGACTTCGCCTTCCCGAAGAGGCTCGCTGCTCGCAAACGCCACGCGAACTCGCCCTGGACCCGTGACATGGAAATCCGTGAGACCTGAAACACCCCCGGCCGCATCGACTTTCACGGCCTCAAGCAGGGCGGAATCGTAGACCAGATCAAATTGAAGGGCCCCGATTTCGGTGCCGCCGGTTCGGATGTTTATCGGCAGCTTGGTCTCCGAGCCCACGGGAACCGTGCCGGCCGGGAGGTAAATGGCAACTGTTGCCAATTGACCCGGCTGTCCGACAGTCGACGACGTGAGCAGAATGAGGACCAGCAGGGTCATGAAAGTCGGGACAGTTCGGCTGATCATCTGGAACTCCTTTTCGCTCTAGCGGCCGACCACTTTCTCGAGGATCAGCCGGGCATCTGTCGAGGTGACCTGTTTGTCGCCGTCGATATCACAGCTCATCTTTTCGGACATCAATCGGACGGACATTTTGAGCGCGTCGAGTGCGTCGCCGGCATCAAGCGTCCCGTTGTTGTTCGAATCTCCCGGAGTTCCGCCGCCCGACGCAAGCACCTGGATCTCTCCATCGATCGTCTTGACAACCGGTTTCGTCCCTGCTGCCCCGGAGGCAGTACTGACCTGCAGCCGGACCGGACTGCGATCTCCAGCTTTGCCCACGACCTGGAAGGAAATCTGCGCCACGGGACCTGTGCCGTTAAGGTCAGCGCGATCCGCGAATCCCAGGCGCACGACCCCCGCTTCTCCGGGATTCGACTCAACCAGCGTGCCCCCCTTGAAGAAACTTCCTTTCACGACACGGCTGGCTCGCACCACGGAAGCGTCGTAATTCACGGTGAAGTTCATATTCGCAACTCCGGAAGCCTGATCCAGCCAGATCGGCAAGGTGAACGCATCCCCGGCTTTTGCCTTTCGCGATTCGGCTCGAAGAGTCATAGCCGTACTTGCCCCGCCCGTATTTCCGCCACCCGTACTTCCGCCACCGGTACTTCCACTACCCTTGCCTCCCACGCTGCCTCCGGAACTACCACCCGGGGTCGTTCCTCCGCCGACGAACCGGATGCTGCCGGCAAATGAGCTGAAATCGGAGCTCTTAACGCCGTTTCGCGTGCTGCCCTGATATCTGGGCGCTCCTGGGGCGATCTCGACGGTGACCATTCCCCCTTGAGTCGCTGTTATGAGACCCGCGTGGACGGCCGCGCTGCATATTGATGAATCGTCTGTATACGTGTCCGTTCCCCAAACTCGGCTGGGTGTTCCCCCACCGGGGCAGAGCACCTTGATCTGCTGGCCATTGCGGCCCCGCATTCCTTGGCTGTAGGCGCTCGCGGCCCACGTCGCCGCAATCTCTGGTCCCCCGGTTTCGGGGCCGGCTTCGACGCCGGAAGGAGGCGTTGCCGAGTACTCGACAACCAGCCGAACGACCGTACGATACTGGGTCCAGCCGGAAGAGGGCGAAAGCGTCCGCGCAGGCCAGAGCCAAGCGTGAATACCTTTGAAGGATCGGGATGTCAGATAGATCGACTCGAAGTAGATCGGAACACCTTCTGCATAATCTTTCACGACCTGTCCATTTTGGATCGCCTGGGATTGAAGGGTCTTGTCGAAGGGAAGTCGTTGTGTGCCCCAAGCGAAGGGGACGTAGTCGTAGACGACCTTCCCGCAGTGGCGGTACGGTTCCACCCATATCTTGACGGTCACATACCCGGGATTCGGGACATCGAAGGTGACTTCCAGCGGTGGAGTGGTCGTCCAAGTGAGGTCGATCGAGGGAAATGTTGCGCTCTTCTCCACCAGAATCTGAGCATTCGCCCCCGAAGAAAAGAGCATGACAAAAAGCACCGAAAGCAGGAAAGCGCCTGCTGAGATTCTTGAACCTGTTCGGTCGGGCATTCTGAATCTCCTCTCCTTATGCCAGTCGCGGACAACGACTATGTCATTATCCGCACCCATGTCGTTCCGCTGGGCGAGAGGATGAGGCCCGCACGTTGCGGCATCAAGCGACGAAATGCGACAGCGCTTCATTACGCACTTCGGTTCCTTCCTTCTTTCAGAGCCGCGCGTTACGGCTCCCGGCTCTGAAAGGACGCGGGCAGGTTGGAACGCTGCATCGCGAAAGACAGTCTTGCCTTCGAATAGCGTGAGGAGGACTTTGGCCTGGTGTATTTCCGCCGGTGGCACGGCGCGAAGATGCTGGTCCAGCACGACAAGGTCCGCTGATTTGCCGGCTTCCAGCGACCCGGCAAAACGAGTCCTGGAAATGCGCGTAAGCTGCCTGCCAGGTGTGACCATGCGGGGGAAAAGGGGTCAGAGCTTCAATATTCAAAAAGCTGAGTTTTTCGTTTTTTAATTCTGAAGCTCTGACCCCTCTATTTTCCGTTGCCCGGACACTTGGAACGAAGACTGCTTTTTCCAGAAGCATATTGACAAGAAATCGCCCGCGTCGGTTATCCCGGTTCCGCTTGTCGAGGATGATGGCAAGGAAAAGCTCTATGTAGCGGTGAATTCCCTCAGCGGGTTGCTGTATTTCGTTCAGATGGGGGTTCTGGAGTTTCACCCGTGGGGAGCGCGGATCGACAATCTGGACCGCCCCGATCGGATGATCTTCGACCTC
>RPQK01000671.1 GCA_003819755.1 Acidobacteriota bacterium
CGCCGGTTTCATCTTGTCGTAGGACAATTCGATCCATGACTGACGATCCTCAAAAGTGACCTTGGCGGTCATGGTGGCTCCCGGGACCCGTTTCGGTGAAACGAAGTTCAGTTGGACTTCGTGCTTTTCAGGGAATTGGATGTGATGAAGGGTAGCCGCATATATGCCATAAGAAGACGAGAAAACCAACACCAGCAACAACATCAAGCACTTTCTTCGCATAGTCTCCTTTCGATCAGGATAGATTATGCGCCTATTATCGGGGCGCGCCAACAGAAAGGGGGGCGGAGGGGCGAAGGGGTGAAGGGGTGAAGCCCCTTCACCCCTTCACCCCTTGTCTCAATCGCCGTTATCTGTTGTTCGATCATCCTTCTTGAATTCGACGTTGAAAAGGGCAATCATCGGGGCCATGCGAGCCCATCCATGAGCGATCAACAATTCATAAGCCGCCGGGACTTTCTTCGGGTCGGAGCTGGGATAACCGTCTTCTTCTGGTTTGATCCTGCACAGCCGCAGGGTCAGCGAGGATCCTCCCAGTACCCTTCTGATTTCAACGCCTATCTCCGTATAAACCCAAATGGCCGGGTCACCTGTTTCGTAGGAAAGATCGAAATGGGTCAGGGCGCCATTGTCGCGCTCGCCCAGTTGGCGGCCGAAGAGCTTGATGTTCCTTTTGACTCGGTCGACATGGTGATGGGGGATACGGATGTCTGTCCGTGGGATGCGGGGACTTGGGGCTCCCAGTCAATTCGAATCTTCAGCCCTTATCTGCGAGCGGCTGCGGCCGAGGCGCGTGGCGTCCTGATTCAGCTTGCGGCCGAGCAACTGGGTGCGCCCGTCGAAGAGATGGAGGTTCTGAACGGCACCATCCGGCGTACCGGGCGGCCGTCTTCTTCAATCTCCTACGCGAAGCTCGCTGAAGGAAAACGCATCGAGCGTCATTTGGAGGTCAAGCCGAACGTAAAAGCCCCCTCGGCGATGAAGGTAGCCGGAAAGTCGCCGAAACGGCCGGATGCCCGCGACCAGGTGACTGGAAAAGTGAAATATGCCGGGGACATCCGAGTACCGGGAATGCTCTACGCTCGCATACTCCGGCCTACCGCTCACGGCGCCGTTCTGAAAGCGGTCGATACGACCTCGGCGGGCAAGGCGGCAGGGGTGCGGGTTGTCCGGGAGGGCGAACTGGTTGCCGTTCTTCACGAGAACATCGAGGAGGCTGGCCGGGCCCTGCGCCTGATCAAGGCCGAATGGGAGATCCCGCCGCCGGCCGTGGATGACGGATCCATCTTCGATCATCTTCTGAAGGCTGCCCCGGCGGGCCAGGTCGTAAACCAGACTGGAAATCTTGCGGAAGGCGAGAAGCTGGCCTCGATCGTTGTTGATCAGTCGTACCTGAACAGCTACGTCGCTCACGCGCAAATGGAGACGCATACGGCCCTTGCCGAAGTGAAGGAAGGCAAATTCACCGTCTGGGCCTCGACCCAGTCACCGTTCGGGATCAAGAATCAGATCGCCTCCGCCCTTGGCGTCCAGCCTGAGGCCGTTCGTGTCATCACCCCCCACGTCGGGGGCGGATTCGGAGGGAAGAGCGCCGGGAGGCAGGCAGTTGAGGCGGCATTGCTGTGTAAGGCAACCGGAAAACCGGTCCAGGTTTGCTGGACCCGGGAAGAAGCCTTCTTTTACGACACATTCCGGCCGGCGGCTGTCGTGAAGATTCGGTCAGGGGCGGACGCAAGCGGGAAGATCGTGATGTGGGACTTTGAGGTCTACTGCGCCGGAGACCGTGAAGCGAAGCAGTTTTACGACGTCCCACACCAGCGAACGGTTTCGCACGGCGGGTGGGGCGGGGGACAAGGCGTGCACCCGTTCGCAACCGGCCCCTGGCGCGCTCCGGCCGTGAATACCAACACCTTTGCCAGGGAGTCTCACATCGACGCCATGGCCGCCAAGCTCGGAATCGATCCGTTCGAATTCCGCATGAAGAACCTTTCCGAGCCGAGAATCAAACGGGTTCTCAAAGCGGTTGCGGACAGGTTCGGCTGGACGCCGTCAACCCCCCCCAGCGGTCGGGGATATGGCTTGGCCTGTGCCCTTTACCTCGGAACGTTCATCGCGATGGCGGCGGAAGTCGGAGTGCACCGGGGAACCGGCCGGGTCCAGGTCAAGAGAGTCGTCTGCGCGCAGGACATGGGCCTCATCGTCAATCCGGAAGGCGCTCGGCTGCAAATCGAAGGGTCGATCACGATGGGTCTGGGTTATGCACTGACCGAAGAGGTCCACTTCAAGGGCGGCCGCGTGATCGACAACAACTTCGATACGTATGAGATCCCCAGGTTTTCGTGGGTGCCCAAGATTGAAGCGGTCTTGGTCGAGGCGCCGGAGGAGCCGGCGCAGGGGGGAGGCGAGCCACCGATTGTCTGTGTCGGCGCGGTCATCGCCAATGCGATCTATGATGCCGTGGGCGTGCGTTTGTATCACCTGCCGATGACGCCGGAGCGGATAAAGGCGGCGTTGTCGGGACCTGCACGGACGAACACAGATTGACACGGATAAATTGCGGGGCTCTCATGAAAATTCTGGCTTGCCTGACAATCGTGCTTGTCGGCTCGATTCTGCTGCTTCACGCCGAGGACCAGCGCCCCAGGGCCCGGGAATTCGGGCTTAAGGTGGGCGTCCTCTCCCCCGGCCGGTTGAATGCGATCACTGATGTCCTGGGTGTCAAGGTTGGCCATGTGACACTGATCCAAGGCGACAGTGTCAGGACGGGAGTCACCGCAATCATCCCTCACGGTGGCAATGTCTTCCAGGAGAAGGTACCAGCCGCTATCCACGTGGCGAATGGCTTCGGAAAACTGGCAGGCTACACTCAGGTAGAGGAGCTGGGTACGCTCGAGACTCCGATTGTACTGACCAGCACTCTGAGTGTCTCCGCCGCGGTCGACGCCTTGATCGAGCACACCCTCGGCCAGCAGGGGAACGAATCGGTCCAGTCCGTTAACGCGGTGGTGGGCGAAACCAACGATGGCTGGCTGAACGACATCCGGGGCCGGCATGTCAAACGAGAACATGTGCTGGAGGCGGTCCGCCAGGCGAGCGCGGGTCCGGTGGCGGAGGGCGTGGTCGGCGCGGGGACCGGTACCATGTGCTTCGGTTTTAAGGGTGGCATCGGCACGTCGTCCCGGACGCTGCCTGAGTCGCGGGGAGGCTATACCGTTGGGGTTCTAGTGCAGACCAACTTCGGGGGGATATTGGCTATTGGAGGCGTCCCACTCGGGACCAGACTCGGTGATTTCTTCATGAAAGAGGACCTCGAGAAAAAGCCAGACGGCTCCTGCATGGTCATCGTCGCGACCGATGCTCCGCTGGACGCCCGGAACCTGAAAAGGCTGGCTCGTCGCGCCTTGCTCGGGATAGCCAGGACAGGTGGGTTCTATGCGAACGGGAGCGGAGACTATGCGATAGCCTTCAGTACGGCCGCCGGAGTCCGGGTCCCGCACACTTCTTCGGCAAAGACCCAGGCGGTAACGCTGCTTCGTGATGATCATGTTTCCCCCCTCTTTCTCGCCGCCGCGGAAGCGGCCGAGGAGGCGATCCTCAATTCGCTCTTTAAAGCGGTCCGGGTAAGCGGACGAGCCGGCCATGTGGCGGAGCCGCTGCCGCTTGACCGGCTACGAAAGCTTCTCGCCGGAAGATTGGAGCAACCGTGAAAACCATCGGCGTGCTGGGCGGAATGGGCCCCGAAGCAACCGGTCGTTTCTTTGACCTGTTGATCCGCAACACGGCGGCCGATAGGGACCAGGATCACGTACCGGTGCTCATCTTCAGCTGTCCTCAGATTCCAGACCGCACCGAGGGGCTTGTCGGCGATGGCCCAAGCCCGTTGCCTGAACTGATAAAGGGGGCCATGGCGCTTCAGGCGGGGGGAGCGGACTTCGGTGTGATCCCTTGCATTACCGCTCACTACTTCTATGCGGATCTCGTCGCGAGTTCTTCCTTGCCGTTTCTCAGCCTGGTTTCCGAGGCGGTCGAGTACGTCCGCAGGGAACGCAGCGAGGTGCGGAACATCGGCCTCCTTGCGACCATCGGGACGCTACGGTCCCGTATTCTCGAAGATCCTTTCCGATCTGCAGGGCTCGCCGTCACCATCTCCTGCCCGGCGGAGCAGGACGAGTTTATGGAGGCGGTCCACGATATAAAACGGGGCGCAGGGGTTGAAAATGCTCGAAGTGTCATGGCCGGTATGGCGGACAAGCTGATCGGGCGCGGAGCAGAAGCGGTTCTCGCCGGCTGCACCGAGGTTCCGTTGGCCCTGGGGGCCGAAGACCTCCGCGTGCCTTTCATAGACCCCATGCTGATCGCCGCCCGGGAGTGCATTGCGAGGGCCGGCGGGAAGCTGCGGTGAGGGTCGC
>RPQK01000672.1 GCA_003819755.1 Acidobacteriota bacterium
CGAGCCAAACGGCATCAGCATTGAACCGGATCGATTGTGCACAGGGGAAAGCGGCGTCGCCTCGAGGCCTGATAAAGCGTCGGCCTCTCGTTGCCGCCGCACTCCAAAATGGCCTGCGCCCCCCCCGTTCGAAAAAGTAACTGAAATGGCATTTGGCGCCAACACTCGCTAGTGTCATGTTTCCGAAACAGGTTGACCTCCACCTCCGTCTCTCAGAGGTCTGTAGGGCTGAAACGTCTGTAGAGACGGTCACACCAGGGTCGCACCAGGTCCGTAGGGCACGTGTCCGCCTGATTGAACGGTGTTAGCTCTCCATCCTCCAGTACCCCACTACTCCGCCCGCAGCTATAATGAGGGAGTCAGCAGGGAGGGCATATGCCGGGGGGGGTTCGCAAGGTCTTTTTGCATCTGGTCAGGTTCGCGGCACTGGTGTTGGTCACCTCTGTCACCTGGTCCGCCACACTGAAATCCATTGATCCGTTCGGTGGCGAAGGTCCGACCAGGCTCGCACGTGAGTACCGAGGGACAATCTGGACGCTCCCGAATTGCCGCGTTGACTATACGCAGGCCGTCATCCGGACAGCCGGGCGCAACTTTTTCCTCAAGCTGGAGCTTCTCGACGGGGCTACGTTTGACGCGGCGGTCGAGCCCGCCCTTGGAACCCCCACAGGGAGCAGCTTTAGGGTTCTCCATCACGCCGTGGCGGGTGGAGACTGTGTGGAGTGGCATGTCCTGATCGAATCGAGCTTTACCGATTTTCCGACCTTCACTATCTCTTTCGCTGGAATCTCCGTCGACGTCGGCTCCCGGATCCGTTCCGGTAGTTCCATCGCCGTCCGGGTCTCTGCCCGGGAGTCGGAGACCGGAGTGCCTTTGGAAACCCCGGTCAGCCAGACCCTGCTGCAATCTGCACCGGGTGTGAGTCTACTCGGGTTCCTGCCGGGTTCACAAAAGATCGATGTGGCCCAAGGTCGAAGGTGGTTTATTGAACCTTTTTTGGTTTTCGACATGTCGCCGAAACTGGCCATAACCACCGGTAAGGCGTTTAGGCACACGGGGGAGCCAATCGCGGACACACCAGGCATCCTTGACAAACTCGAACTGACGATCCTGGGAAACCTGACGCGTATAGAGCAGTTTGAGTACGGTGGTGCAAGGAAGCTCCTAATGGCGGAGGAGCAGACGGGTTCCTCCATCGAGTTCTCGGTACCCTATGGCGACCTTGTTTCCGTTCTCGATGTCCCTACTCCGTTCCTGTGTGTGCTTGCTGGTTACCCGCCATTCGATCGTCTTGATCCTCGGACCCTTTCGATCACAGCCGTCTACAACTTTCGCGACCATAATTACGACGACGTTCCGATTCTCACCGGAGCCTCCTTGACCACCTGGAGCCTCAATGGAACGCTGTTGACGGCCAACTGGGTCAACGGGAATACGGATGTCTTCACCTCGTGGGTCTTCCTTAAGAACGAGACGAGCATGAAAGGCGTGGTCGAGGTCGAGGTCTTCTCGCTGCCTCGTTTTGGGACACCGAGCGTCTCGCTGGGGGTTTTAGATCTCGGTCTGATCCAGCCGAATGGTCTCATCCGAGTTAACTTGGGAGAGCATATTCTCAGACCTCTAAACATCCCAACCCCTTATTTAGAAAATGGGGGGAACCTGGCCTTGGAGTTCGTCCTCGCGGTGGCTGACGCCACGGGTGCAGTGCGTGTATTCGGGGAGCCGAACCTGAGCTTCGGAACATACCCTATGAACAAAGTCGCGAACGGGGAGTCAGGGCGCTACTATGTCGTGACTCCGGGGCCGGCCAATTGAGAGCCGGGCGAACCACTGGCATGAAGGAGAGACGGGGTATGTGGAACCTGGGAATTCGCAAATACTTTTGGATTCCTTTGTTCATCGGATTTCTTCCGGCCTTTTCATTTCCGGCGGAACTGAAAATGTTCGATCCGCTCACGGGAACCTATCAGCCGCCGAAAGTGGCCCGAGAATACAAGGGAAGCCGGTGGATGGCGCCGAGTACGTACGCGGTTTACATCCCGGCAGTCATCAGGAGCACAGGAAGGAACTTCTTCCTCAAACTGGAGCTTCTGGACGGCGTCACTTTCACAAGCGACGTCTCCCCCGAGATAGATTTTGTTAGCGGCCCCCCGCACTATGGGGCGGTTGAGTTTCGGCTGCTCCACCCGGCCGAGGATGGCGGCACCTATGTGGAGTGGCTCGTCACCGTGTCGGAGGGTTTTCAAGACTACCCGCCATTCTTCCTCTCCTTTGCGGGAGTCGGGCTCAAGGTCGGGCGGATTCTTGTGCAAGGCGGGTCTGTCTTTTTTCAGGTATCGACTCGGGACGCTCTGACGGGCGAGACAATCGAGAGCCCCGTGCAAGCCACCCTCATGAAGGCAGTCGCCTCGATCCACTCTGTCACTGTCCAACCCGGTGACAAGCGGATCGACGTGGCCACAGGACGACGCCGGTTTTGGGGGACCGCGGGCGATCAAGATTCAACCAGCCGACTTGGCCTCGAGGCGGAATGGTCCCTATGGCGCCAGGACGGATCCCGGTTTATCAGCTTCCCGACAGACGACCTGGTGATTTTGACGATAAGCGGAAACCTCTCGCGCATAAGTGCGTTCTACCTGGGGTCCGCGAGCCGGGCCCTCACCGAAGATGAGCGGTCGGCTTCTTCGGTCGAATTCGTTCTGCAAGGCGATCAGTGCTTTGAAGCGCTGGGCATGCCCTTCAATTCTCCGCTGGCAATCGAATTGGTCGCTGTTGACGTCCCTATTGATCCCCGGACGCTCACGCTCGACGTCGCCTTTGACTTCGGAGATCGGAATTATGTCGACCAGGAGTTGCTCAAAGGCGGGGTATTGACGACATGGAGCCTTAATGGCACGGTGCTTACGGCTGGTTACATCAATGGAAATGCAAACGAATTTCTGAGCAGGCTGTACCTGAAGAATGAAAGCAGTGTTCCGGGAAAAGTAACCGTCGAGGTGTTCACTCTGCCCACTCCCGGCACAGGGAGCGTGTCGAGGGGTTTGGTCGAGTTGGGCACGATCGCTTCGCGCGGAGTGGCGATGGTCAAGGTGGCGGAGGATGTGCTAATCCCTCTCGGGATTCCCACCAGCTATGGGACGAGCGAGCAGGCCAACTTTGCCCTCGAGGTTGTCCTCGCCGTTCCGGATGCAACCGGCGTCGTGCAGACCTTCCGCAGAGATCTGAGCTTTGCGCTCGGCATGTCAACGATGAACAAAGTCACGAGCCAGTTGTCTGCCTACACGATGCACTTTCCCTACCCCTGATTCCGGCAGGCAAAAAAAAAGGAGGCGTCGACGCCTCCCTTCCGTTCGCAAGCTCAAAACTCAAAGCCCTCTTCCCGATCTCCGGGTTTCGGGGCGTCAGTCGCGCGACAACCAGATCACCGCGGAAGCCAGCGCAATCGGGACAAAAACGACGGCATGCAAGACAAGCCCGGCCGCCAGCGCATCAGGTTTGGGGACGCCAAAAAGCCCGAGCCCGAGAACTGCCAGATACTGCAGAACCCCAATCTTTCCCGGAGTCGAGGGCACCGATACCCCGGCCTGCAGGATCACCAGGAGCACGACCGAGGCGAGCCATGGAACCTGCAGCTCCAGCGAGCGAAAGATCAGCCAATTCAAAACAATCCCGCACGTCCAGATGACTAGCGTGCCCGTGATCAGGGCAGGAATCGCGCCTTTCTTGGCGCGCATATACTCCCGTGTTCGCCGTGGGATAACCAGGACAAGAGCCATGAGGACGACACCGGCCCCCATTACGATAACCGAGACGCGCGGTTTCTCAAGCCACTCGGGGATCGCCCAGAAGACAGGGATTGTCGCGCACAGGAGAGCGAAGAAGACCATGTCCAGCAGCTTCTCCACCCCCACCGTTCCAGCGGCATGCAGTTTCCGGTCCTTGATCAAAACGGCCCGTGCAACGTCACCACTTCTAAACGGCAGTGTAAAGTTCAGGGTCTGACCAATGAGAATCCCTTCGACCAGAGTTGCGAAGGCGGGAGTTTCGCCGACGAACAACTGCTTCCAGCGCCAGGCGCGCAGGAGGGCGGACAGGAACATCAGCGCCACGGCAGCAGCCACGTAGCTCCAGTTAAGACGCCCAAGAGCCGCCCGCAACTCCGGCCAATCGATCCCCCGAAAAGCAAGCCAGAGCAGTACAATCGCCGCACCTGAGCCCATGACGTAGCGCAGCCAGCGCGGGATCAGCGGGCTCTTTTTGATACCATTCCCCACACTGTCCCCACGACGAAAACGGCATTGCCGGCCAGGGCAAAGGCCGGGGCCAGGAGCCCCAGCTTGAACGACTTACGGAAGGCGGCCGCGACAAACGGTATCGACAAGACGGCCCATAGGGCGAGGCAAACGGC
>RPQK01000673.1 GCA_003819755.1 Acidobacteriota bacterium
AGAGCCGCAAGCGCAGCGTTTTTGCGGACCGTCAGCGGACGGGGAGCGCGTCGGATGCGTGCCTCGAGCACGAATGGGTCTCGCTCCGGCACGCATCCGACGCTCTACCCGTCCGCTGACGGTCCGCAAAAAGCGCTGCGCTTGCGGCTCTGTTCGATCCTGCTGGTTCCAAGATGTGTATAAAGGGCAGCCTCTGCCGCCGCACTGCTCCATATGGTCCGGTGCCCTTGCTCCGAGTGCCTCCTACAGTTGGTCTTACCCTTGCATGCTCTTTCAGCGGGAGAGCACATGGCGACCTATCCGAGGGATTCAGACAATAACGCCGAATATGGACTAAGCAGGTCGATGGACCCGAAGACGGCTCTGCCCCACTTTCGGCGTTTCCTGGACGTCGAGTCCGAGCGCCTGCGCGTGCTCCACGCCTCGGGTGCCGGCGGGATGGAGGTGGCTGCGGCACGGGCCGGCATCATCGACTTCGTCGTCGCGGGCGGCTATGATCTGGCGCTCGGCTCCCCCACGGGCGCCGACTCCGGGACATTGCCAGAGGTGGCGGTCGTCGCCGTGGGCGGGTACGGCCGGTCCGAGATGGCCCCCGGGTCCGATATCGACCTCATCTTCCTTTTCCCGAAGCGCGCAAGCGCGCGGTGCCGGCAGGCGATTGAACCGATCCTATACCTGCTCTGGGACCTCAACCTGCAGGTCGGAAGCGCCGTTCGAACCGTTTCGGAATGCGTCGACCTGGCCAGGGACGATCTTGCCACCTGCAACGCGCTTGTGGACGCCCGGCTTGTCATCGGCAACCACCGGGTTTTTTCTCAATTGCAGGACGCGCTTCGGGCCAAGCTCTGGGGCCGGCAGCACCGGCTCCGAAGCTACCTTCGCCTCCTGGTTTCGTCGTTTGAAAGCCGTCATTCAGCGTCGGAGCGCCACGCCTTTCTGTCGGAACCTCACCTCAAGGATGGGTGGGGAGGGCTGCGTGACTTCCAGACGGCGATCTGGGCGACACGTGCGCGCTACGGGCTGTCCTCGGTGGAGGAAGGACTGGTCGCCGCAGGTCTGAACGCAGAGCAGGTCGGCCTTTTTCGCGAATCCTATGACTTCCTGCTTCGCCTGCGTCACGAACTGCACCATGTGAGCGGGCGCAAAAACGATCTTCTATCCCTGGATCTTCAGCCGGTTGTTGCCCAGGGTCTGGGTTTTCACCCCCGGGTTTCGCCCGCCGGCGCCGAGCAGCTGATGCGGCGCTACTACGAGCAGGCAGACGTCAATCACCGCCTGTCCCGCGTGGTCCTCGACAACGCGGCGTCTGAGGGGGCACGGATCAGCGTGCGGCACTGGTTCGAGCGACCCAGGCAAATTGGACGCTTCGGGGTCACCCGGCGTCAGCTAACGTTCCGCGATCCTGCCGCCTTCCAGCCGCTCGACTTGGTTTCTGCTTTTCGGGTGTTTCAGCAAACGGGTTTCGAGCTGGCTCCTGAGACGCGGCAGCTGCTGGCCTCCGAGGCCTGCCGGATGGACCCGGGCTTTCGGTCGGAAGCCGAAGTTTCAGCAGCATTCACGGAGATCCTTCAGGATCGGGGCCGTGTCGGTCCGGTCCTGCGGCGAATGCATCAAGCCGGCGTCCTTCTGCGCCTGCTGCCGGAGCTAGGCCGCACCGCATTCGTCGCCGAAAGGCAGGGAAAGCAGCAGTGGCCGGCCCTCGAGCACACTCTCCGGTCAATCGAGATCCTCGACACGCTTTTCGGAGAAGAGAAGCGAACCGGTGTCTTCTCCCAGGTATGGAAAGCGGACGAGGTCACCGCAGTTTATCTGTCTCTTTTGCTTTACCAGGTCTCGGTCCGTTCTCCTCACGTTCCGGCTCGAGTCTGTGGGGCGTTGGGAATCAGCCATTCTGTCAGGAGCCGGATCGAGTTCCTGCTGAGCGAAGGGGGCCAAATGCTCGAGCTGGCCGAACGTCGAGATTACACCGAGCCGGCGGTATTGGCGGATTTTGTGCACCGAATCAAAGATCTGAGCGGCCTGAATCTGGTCGCCGTTTTTTCATACTCCCTTGGCTGCGCCGCTGATCCTGCCGGGCGGCATCGCTCGCGGCTGCCGTACCTGAGCGATCTTCACCTGCGCGCGACCCGATTTCTCCAGAATCGCCCGCTGGGGCCTCCTTCCCCGGGGGATGTCGAGGATCTTGTCGCCGGCCTGAGTGAGTCTTCTCTCACGGCGCGCTTCACCGACGTTCCGGAAGGAAGGTGCACCGAGTTGGTGGTGTGCACCCGCGATTTTCCCGGCTTGTTCGCCCGCCTGGCGGGATGCCTGGCGGTGCACGATCTTGATATCGTGGGCGCTGAGTTGACGTCTCGCCCCGATAGTCTGGCGGTCGACACGATCCGGCTCTGTCACCATCACTCCGGGAATCCACTGCCTGCCGAGAGGTTCGAGATGGTCCGCCGGGCACTCCGCCAAAGTGTTGAGGCCGATTACGACCTTGATCAGCGGGTCGACACGCGGCTGGCGCGGGAAGCCGCCCCGAGAGCAGTCGGAGTAGAACCGCACGTCTTCTTTGACTTTCACACGTCACAGTACACGATTCTCGAAATCCGCGCGGCTGAACAGCGGGCGCTCGCATATCGGATAGCCCGATGTCTTGCGAGTCTTGACCTCGATATCCGATTCGCACGCATAACGACGGAAGGCCACCACGGTCTGTACGTCTTCTACCTGGAGCGCAGAGACGGAGGCAAGTTGGACCAAGCCACGGCTGGCCCGATCAAAGAGGCCCTTCTGCGACTGCTCAACTCGCCGTGCTAACTGTTTTGAGACTCCCACCCGCTTGGTTAACAAAAATGTCAGCGCCCTCGTAGCCAGGTACAAAAATGTCGCCTCCTGCCTATCGGCAGAGTGGTCTGCCACCCTCCGACTATTCGCATATACCGTTATTAATCAGTGCCTTAAGAGGAGTAGGCAAGGTTCAAACGGGCATGGCACGGATGGTGCAGAAGGCCCAAGAGGAGGAACCGAGATGAAGAAGATCGAGAGCATTATCAGGCCTCATCTGCTCGAAGCGGTCAAGAGCGGCCTGCAGGAACTGGGCGTCGCCGGTATGACAGTCACCGAGGTGAAAGGCTACGGTCGGCAGAAGGGTCATACGGAGACGTATCGAGGGGTCGAGTACCAGATCGATTTCGTGCCAAAGGTCAAGGTGGAGATCGTGGTGCCGGAAGATCTGGCCGGGAGCGTGATTGAGACAATCTCAAAATGCGCTAAGACCGGTAAGTTCGGCGACGGCAAGATCTTCGTCACGGCCATTGAAGATGTCGTCCGCATTCGAACCGGGGAACGGGGAAAGCTGGCGATTTAAGCCCGGCGGGCGAGGATCAGCCAACCAGTGACCGTCTTGCGGGGGGGTGTGAATGATTACGGGAGTCATGACGCGTTCCTTTCTCTCTTGCATCGTTCCGGGCCTTTCCATCCTGTGCTCGCTCGCCCAGGGCCTGCCTGGAACGGCGGCCGACGGCGAGCAAAGCAAGAAGCCTGAGCTCTCATTTCGAGGCGACTCCGCCTTCGTTTCAACATATGTCTGGCGGGGACAGAGACTAACCAACGATTGGAACTGGCAGCCCTCCTTGACTGCGGGCACCGGCCCGATCTCCCTGAACGTCTGGGGAATCTTGGACCTGGCGGCTGTCAACGAGGCGCCGCATCTGCTGCTGCCGTCCAACCCCGGAGCGAATCCGGCAAACCAGCCAAGCGGACTCCTGGGTAAGTTCTCGGAAATCGATTACACCCTGAGCTTCTCCAAGGCGGCAGGAAAAGGGACGGTGAGCGCCGGCGCTGTCATCTACACCTTTCCAGAGCGGTCTGCCGTCCTGCCTTCCACGACGGAGATATATACCGGTTATGCTTTCAGCTCGATTCCGTTCTCGCCTGCCGCAACGCTGTTCGTGGACGTCGACGAGACCGGCGATCGAGCGGATACCGGTCTCTATCTGCGAATCAGTGCCGCCCGCTCGTTTCCTCTGACCCATCGTGTCTTCTCGGGATTCGACATTTCGTCCTCAATCGGGGCCGTGAATTCGGGATTCTCCAATTACTACTACGGGGCGTCTTACGCCGGCCTTCACGACTTCAATGTGACGCTCACGGCCCCGATGAAGATCAGCGAACGGTGGTTGGCAAGCGGCTGCATCGCCTACTCGGCCCTGCTGGGGAATTTCCGGGAGAAGCAGTACCCGGACATGCGGGAAGTGTACCGGGGGAGGATGGGGCCAGGCGAAGCGGACACCCTGTGGGGAGGACTCACGCTGAGCGTCATCTTCTAATCCCCCACTCCGGCAGGAGTGGGAGGAGGGACTCCTCGCACCCCTGCCGGGGTGCGTTCTTGCTTCTGCGTTGTTTTCCGGGGGTGTCGC
>RPQK01000674.1 GCA_003819755.1 Acidobacteriota bacterium
CCAGGGGATTCTGGAAGGCCTCACCTGGCTGGGCCTTAATTGGGATGAAGGACCCTATTTTCAGTCACAGCGACTTCCTCTGTACCGCGAGGCAGGGAAGCGGCTTCTAAAAAACGGTCATGCCTATCGATGCTTCTGTCCTCCTCAGGCGGAGACCGCAACCGAGGTGGAGGACGAGCAGCCCCAGGAGCGGGCCTGGAAATACGATCAGACTTGCCGAAAGCTGTCGACGGCCGAGGTTGAGGAGCGTGTCACCCGCGGTGAACCTTACGCGGTACGCCTGAAGGTCCCGGAGGCCGCACCGGTTCAGTTTCAAGACCTGGTTTTCGGCAATGTGGAAGTGTTGCCCGAAAACATCGAAGATTTTGTCATTCTGCGCTCCGATGGCAGCCCCACCTATCACCTCTCGGTTGTTGCCGACGACATCGACATGCAGGTGACGCATGTGATCCGAGGCGTTGACCACCTCCTTAACACGGCAAAGCATGTCCTGCTTTACCAGGCCCTCGAAAAAACCCGCCCGGTTTACGTCCACCTTCCGCTCATACTGGGTCCGGACAAAAAGCGTCTGAGCAAACGTCACGGTGCTACGTCGGTGATCGAGTACAAAAAGATGGGCTTCTTGCCGGTCGCCGTCCGCAACTATCTGGCGCTTCTGGGATGGAACCCCGGGACCGACCAGGAGATCTTCAGTGACGCGGACTTGATAGCGGCGTTTGATCTCAAGCGGATCAACAAAGCAAATGCCGTCTTTGACCTGCAGAAGCTCGAATGGATGAACGGGCAGTACCTTTCCTCTCTGCCCGCCGCCGCGCTTCTCCCGGAGGTAGAGCCTTGGCTGCGCGAACAAGGGCTGTGGAATTCGCAATGGGAAGGCGCGAGGCGGGACGAGCTGCTAAAGCGCTTGGATCTCCTCAAGACCCGCTGCAAAACAACTCGTGATTTTGCCGGGTTCGGAAGGAGTTTCTTCACCGACAGCTTCGATTACGAGCCGGACGGCGTCGAGAAATATATTAGAGCAGCGGATCCCGTTAAACAGGAGACGCTGAAGGCTGGGCTCAGGCAATTGGCGGACCGTTATCGTGGCCTGGACCCCTTCGATCTTGCAGCCACAGAGCAAGTGCTCAGGGAGGTAGCAGAGAAGAACGGTCTGAAGACCGGGCCGTTCATCGGCGCCGTCCGAGTCGCCTTGACCGGCAAGACGGCGGCACCCGGTATCTTCGATGTGATTGTGACACTCGGGCGGGAGCAGACACTGGAGAGGTTGGAGCGGTTGATCACATTCCTCGGATGAATCCCCTGATCTCAGTCATCATTCCGGCTTTTAATGAAGAAAACCGTCTCGGGCTGACGCTTGAGAAGGTCCTTACTTATTTCGACCACAGGCGCACCCCCGTCGAAATCGTGGTCGTAGACGACGACTCTACCGATGCGACGTCCGAGGTGGCGGGCGCTTTTCGACGCGATCATCAACTGGGCGATCGCATGCAGATCCACCGCTCACGCCCAAACCGGGGGAAAGGGTTCAGTGTCAAGCGCGGCATGCAGGCGGCCGGAGGTTCCTTTGCCCTGATGACCGATGCTGACCTGAGCACTCCCATCGAGGAAGTGGAGAAACTCGAAAGGGAAGTGGTGCACGGTACCCATGACCTCGCCTTCGGGTCCCGGGACGTCCAGGGCTCGGTGGTCGCTATTCGCCAATCCTGGTTTCGCGAAAACAGCGGCAAGATCTTCAATAGGTTTGTCCGACTGGCGACCGGTCTCCCCTTCCGCGACACGCAATGCGGTTTCAAGCTCTTTGACATGAGTCGGTGCCGGCCACTGTTCGCGGCACAGACGGTCTATGGCTTTGGGTTTGATGTCGAGCTGCTCTACGTAGCCAGGAAATGGGGACTCTCCATGAAGGAGGTCCCGGTTGTCTGGCGGCATGCCCCCGGGAGTAAGGTTCGTTTTGCGACCGACGCGCCGCGGATGCTCCTGGACCTGTTCAGAATCAGGTTGAACGACCTGCGCGGGCGATACGACCGCGACAAAGTGACAAGGTGACATAACAAGCAGCCAGCAGAGCCCCGAAGGACTCTGAGCCCCGCCCAGCCTTACCCCTCGGTTCCCATAAGCCGTCAGCTTGTCAGTCTTCTCCTCTTTACCCGCGCTTCCGAATCGGATAAGTTCTAGCCTGCAACAATAACAGGAGGGGATATGAGTCACGCGGGTCCCGGAAAGAAGTCACGTCGATCTTTCATGGCCACGTCATTGTCGGCCGGAGCCGCGCTTTGGGCGGCCCCTGCCATTGTTCCCGCCACGGTATTGGGCGCGAACGGCCCCGGCAACCGGATCCAGATTGGTGTCATCGGCGTCGGGCGGATCGCGCGGGACCATGATATGCCGGGCGTGTGGAAGCACGATCTGGCGCGAATCATCGCGGTCTCCGACCTGGACTCAAAACGGCTGGCCGACGGAAAAAAGTACGTCGAGGCGTTCTACGCGAAAAGGACCGGCCAGGCATCGCACGACGTTGCGATGTACGGTGACTACCGGGAAATGTTGTCCAAGCCGGAGATCGATGCCGTCGTCATCTGTACTCCTGATCACTGGCATGCGAAACCGGCGATCGAGGCGGCTCTGGCCGGCAAGGACATCTACCTGGAGAAGCCAACGTCTCTCACGATAGCCGAGGGACGAGCCATGAGCGATGCCATCCACCGCACCGGCCGCATCCTTCAGATTGGAACCCAGCAGCGGTCGGCGGCGCAATTTCGAGTGGCCTGTGAATTGGTCCGCAACGGCCGAATCGGGGAGCTTAAGACGGTCCAGGTTGGGCTGCCGGTTGACCCGTCCGGGCAGGTCGAACCCGAAATGCCGGTGCCGCCGAACTTGAATTACGAGATGTGGCTCGGTTCCACTCCCTGGGTCTACTACACCGAGAAACGGGTCCATCCGCAAAACGACTACTCTCGCCCTGGCTGGCTGCGTTGCGAGCAATTTGGCGCCGGCATGATCACCGGGTGGGGCGTTCACCACATGGACATCGCCCACTGGGGAATGAACATGGAGTACAGCGGCCCGGTCGAAATCGAAGGGACCGCCGAGTTCCCGAAGTCGGGCCTCTGGGACGTCCACGGACCGTACAAAATTCAGGCGAAATACGCGAACGGGGTCACGGTCTTCATCAGTGACTCGTACCCCAACGGTATCCGTTTCGAAGGAACGGCAGGTTGGATTTTTGTCACGCGGGGCAGCTATGCGGCAACGAGCAGCGACCCAGTCCCGGCGGGGCGCGCGCAGGAGGCGCTGACGGCCAGCGATCCGAAGATTCTCACGCCGATTGGCCCCAACGAAATTCACCTGTACGAAAGCGCCGATCACCATGGCAACTGGCTGGAGAGTGTGAAGGCCAGGAAACAGCCGATCTGCCCGGTCGAGGTGGGACACCGGTCGTGCAGCGTCTGCCTGGTCGGTCACATTGCCATGAAGCTCAACCGGAAGCTCTATTGGGATCCTGCCCGCGAGCATTTCAAGAACGACGATCAGGCCAACTCGATGCTCTCTCGCGCCCAGCGATGGCCCTGGGGAGTAGTAGAGTCGTAATCGAAAAGACCTCAAGGACCTCAAAAATCTCACGGACAATTCCCTGGTCCTTGAGGTCTTTGAGGTCCTTGAGGTCCTTGTCCGCTGGCCGCCCCGCACCCGTGAACTCACCTCGGGTATAATGTTTCCAATAACTTAATTCCTAATCAGTTCCCGACAGGAGGAAACATGCGTAGACTCGCAGTGGGCACGATTTGTGTCGTTCTGGGACTTGCAGTTGTGTGTGCGCAGGGCCAGGTATCGAAGGCCGTTGCCGAGTTACAATCGGCAGCCGGAAAGAACGTCAAGGGAACCGTGACCTTTGAGCAGGTCGGCCACCATCAGGTCAAAGTGACGGTTCATGTCACCGGGCTCGAGCCGGGAAAACACGGGTTTCATATTCACGAGAAGGGTGACTGCACCGCGCCGGACTTCACGAGCGCTGGAGGACACTTCAACCCGACCGGTTCGCCTCATGGGGCTCCCACGGATGCCAAGCACCATTCCGGCGATTTTGGCAATCTCGAAGCCAATTCAAAAGGTGAGGCCCACCTGGAAACCACAGTTGATTTCCTGGAGTTTGACGGAGCCAACAGCTTCGTCGGGAAAGCCGTAATAGTGCACGCGCAAGCCGACGATCTAAAGACCCAACCCACCGGCAATGCTGGCGGAAGGGCCGCCTGCGGGTTGATTAAGGCGAAGTAGGACAGCCGAGAATGCCCAGAATCGAAAAGACCTCGAGGACCTCAAAGACCCAAGGACGTTGACTGTTGCTTCGTCTTTGAGGTCCTTGGGGTCTTTGAGGTCTTTCGTCGTTACTCGAACGACTCCAACTC
>RPQK01000675.1 GCA_003819755.1 Acidobacteriota bacterium
ATCCGCGGGCCCTCCCCTCCCAGCTTAACCGCCCAGTGAGCCGGCCACAAGATATAGTGGCTCCTTGAGTCAAGGAGATACCCCATTTAAAGAATTAACAGGATTGAAAGGACTGACCGGTTTGACTCTCATGAAGCGTTCTGATGTTCTGAAATCATGCCGGAACAGCTTTTACGGTGTTTGAGGCATGTGGGAATCCGTCCGGGCCAAATGGTCGTTTTCGAGGCTCCCCATCTCGCGCCGGAGAGTCCCGACTTCTTTCACGCGCTTCTGGCCGCTCTCCAAGGGCTGATCGGAGAACGTGGAACTCTCGTCGTCCCGACTTGTACTGCCACCGAGGGACTGCCCAAGGAACCCTTCGATCCCGCGCTCTCTCCTTCCGAGGCGGGAGCATTTTCAGAGTTTTTTCGGAAGCAGCCCGGGGTCGTGAGGAGCCACAACGCGACCCACTCGGTCGCCGCGTTAGGCCCTCTGGCCGAATCGGTCACCGCCGGCCACCGGGCCGCCGGCCCTCGTCGAAGCCCCTGGGGAGATGCCGCGTTCGGCATCGGAAGCCCCTGGGATCTGCTTCTGGAGCACCACGCCCTGTGGCTGCTCGTCGGCGCCGACTGGTCGTCGAGCTTCTTGATCGATTACGTCCGGACCTTGGACCATCAGCGTCATTTTTCGGAGCTCAAGCGGCCCGCTTTTCCCAGTTTCAAACCCGCTCTGCTTGGCCGGGAACTGGTGAGGGCGGGCATAGCCAAACGAGCCGCCGCGTGTCCAGGTCTCGTTGTCGCTTTTGAAGCTCGGTCGGCGGTCGACAAAGCGCTGGAGATTCTTGATGACCGCCCTGAGAAGCTTGGACCCTCCCGAGAGTTCCGACGCTCGCTCGAGATCCTTCGGCAGGTCAGGCAACAGGGCCATCTCCAGGCGGGGGCTGCGAAAAGCGTTATCACTCCGCCGATTCCAGCGGTCCGGTGGGATGGAAAGCCCCTGGTGGGCACTTATCGCGACCTGTATGCCCGGGCAGTCTTTCTGTCCGACGGCGCCTGTTCTCTTGGCCTCGTTCTGTGTGATTTGCTCGGCATCTCACGCTCCCTGGCCGACCGGATTCGACAACTCGTCACGGCTCGACTCGGCTTGCCGCCCGACCGGCTAATGATCGCCTGCACCCATGCGCATAGCACACCCGATACCCTCGGCTCCGGGTACGAGGAGGGCGGATACCTTTCCGGATTGGTTGAGACGGTCGCCGAGACAGTGGCACGGGCTGCCCGGGCCGCAACCGGCGCACGGTTCGGATGGCGCCGAACCCGAGGTCGGGGAATTTCCCTGTCGCGGCGTGTCCGACTAAAAGACGGCAAGGTCTTCACGGTACGTTACGGCGTCCCATCGACCTGGCGGGTTGCTGCTTCGGCAATCGCTGGACGGGGCAAAACTGACCCGGACCTGACGGTGATGCGAATCGAGGACCTCGAGGGAAATCTGATCGCCGGCCTGTCGAACTTCGGCTGTCACCCAAGCATCGCACTGGCCAGCAACCAGGTTTCCGGGGACTTGTCGGGGGAAGCGATGGCTGCCCTCGAAAGAGTCTTTGACGATAGTCCCGTCTTCCTCTGCACCAACGGCGCGGGCGGAGACGTTGACCCGACTGGCGAAATAGCTCCTTGGGGACCCCGAGACCAGGTGTCCGCCTCCCGCGTTGGCCGTATCCTGGCATCCCAGATCCTCGAGTCACTCGAACGCACCCAAGTTCAGGAGGCCACGAAACTAGGCGTCAGTTCCAGGGTAGTCAGCCTGCCCGTCCGTGACGATTGGATCTCGCTGCTCGAGGAGGAGCAGGCAAGAATGTGCCAGGAATTCGCGGGAGAATGGCAGCTGAGCGACAGTATCAGAGAGGTCCTGTCCCGGCGTCGGATTGAGACGGAAGTCCAGGTCTTCCGGCTCGGCGACCTGGCACTCGTAGGCCTTCCCGGAGAAGTCCTGGTCGAGATGGGACAGAAGATAAAGGCGGGAACCGGCGGGCCTGGGGTCGCAATCATCCAGTTGACCAATGATGACATCGGGTACATTCCGACGCATCGAGCTTTCAGCGAAGGAGGCTATGAGGTCGGAAGACACCTTTGGGGCAGAGCCAAGCCCGAGGCTGAAGACATCCTCGTTCCCACAGCTCGAGAGCTCATCGAGGAGTTGTTCCGGCGATGAGAGCTCCTGAGGCTCCCCAGACCACCCCCGATTTCTGGTCCGACGAAACAGCCGCCGTGCTATATCGTCGAACCTGGTGGATTGTCGGGCTCCTTTTCCTCGCGACGGTTCTCAACTACCTGGACCGGCAGGTGCTGGCTCTGACAGCCGAGCAGGTGATGGCCGAATTCCGTATCTCGAAGGAAGAATTCGGTCGGATCATCTCCGCGTTTCGTTACGCTTACGCGATCTTTCAGATCATAGGCGGTTGGCTCGTCGATTCTCGGGGACCTGTCACGGTCTTTCCGGCTGCGGTTGGCCTCTGGTCCCTGGCTGGTATCCTGACCTCTCTCTCCGGCTCGATCAGGTCCCTCTCCATTCTCCGGTCTCTGCTGGGAGTCGGGGAATCGTTCAATTGGCCGTGCGCTCTGAAAGTGACCCAACGGCTGCTTCCGCCAAAGGACCGCGCCCTGGCCAACGGAATCTTCAACAGCGGAGCGGCCGCAGGCGCGATTATCGCTCCTCTGATCGTCACAGTGGTGGCTCTCTACCTCGGCTGGCGATACGCCTTTGTGGTGACCGGCGCCCTGGGCCTCCTCTGGATCATGGCCTGGCTTTGGCTGATTCCGCCGTTTCGTCCGCGGCTCGGCGGCGCTCCGATGTCGTTTCGGAAAGTCCTGGACGTATTCGGCCGGGTGCTCCGCAAGCGGAGTTTCTGGCTCCTTTCCGTCTCGGCCGTGATCGTGAACAGCGTCAGCTACTTCCTGGCTGACTGGATCCCTCTGTACTTGAAAACCGAACGAGGTTTCAGCTTCGCCGTGGGAAATGCCCTCTCCGTTATCGTCTACGCCAGCCTCGAAGCCGGTAACATCCTCGTTGGCCTCTTCATCCGAAAACTCGTCGCACGAGGGGTAAGCGTGTCCCGAGCTCGCAGGCTCGCACTGCTGGCCAGCTGCCTCCTGATGTCTTCCGCTGCGGCGGCCGGTTTGACCCCCAACCGGTTCCTGGCGGTCGGTTTTCTGATGCTCACCGCGCTCGGCGTCGCCGGCTTTCTCGTTGTTTATCTCACTCTGGTTCAGGACGTCGAACCCGAATATGTCGGAGCGACAGCCGGGCTACTCGGAGGCATCGGGAATCTGGCCTACGGCTCGATTAGTCCGCTGATCGGCCGCCTGGCCGATCTCGAGCAGACCACTCTCACTTTTGTGCTGATCAGCCTGCTTCCCTGGCTCGCCTTCGCGGCGATCTTCTTCGTGGCCCGGGAGGACAAAGGGACACAAGGGACATAAGGGACATAAGGGACATAAGGGACAATCGACTAGAAGCGCACAGCGAAACCAATTCCGCCCTGCAGATTCCATGAAGCGGTGGGCGCGACCGGACTCGGCGCGACCGCGGACACGAAGTGATCACCGAGGGGGATGAAGACCCGTCCGAGTTCCACTCTTATGATTAAGCGAGAAGATGGGTAGAACTCCAGGATGCCGCCTAAATCGAGCGCAGGACGGATCTTGCTTGCTTCAACGAAACGTCGGGCTTGATGATCGGTGATAAGCATGAGACCCGGCCGTGCCTTCGCGAAAAACCCAACTCCATTGAATCGAAACCCCGCGCGCAAACCGGCGAAAAGCTCCGTCTCCCCGTGCGGCCATCGGACCTCCGCTCGGATCCCGGGCAAAGGAGAGCGGCCTCTTGTCGTTTGATTCGGGAAATAGTCGACTTCCCCGTCAACAGCCAGGTGCTCGGTCAAGTTGTAGACACACCGTCCGCCGAAGCCTCCGGGAGCTTCCCCTATGCCTTCAAAGTCGGCTAGAACATATTGCGCCCCTACTTCCCAGCGGCGTTCGGCCTGGCCGTGTGCCAGGCAACAAAGATCGATGAGGACCATGAAAAAGAAGATTGTCCCTTTGCTGTTCGTCATGGACGAGCCGAGTGCAAAAACCAGGCCAAGCGTTTCTGCGGCGCAGGCCGGGGTTCTGCCCCCCCAGAGACCACCAGAACCTGCAAGAAACCCTTGCACCGCTGGTCATTGCTGCCGTTCGGAAATGGACTGGATCGACGAAGAGCGTTTCCCGCTGCGCGCGGAACTGCGCGGGAAACAGGGAAGCTGATTTCTCTGTCAGCGTCCGGACCAACCTGCGGTATCTTCTAGAGATGCGCGCGATTCTGACGGCTCTCACTCTGTTCGTTCTCACCGATGTTGGTCTCGCCCAAGGCGAAGATAACTCGA
>RPQK01000676.1 GCA_003819755.1 Acidobacteriota bacterium
GACCTCAACGACCTCAAAGACAACCTGGGTCCCTGAGGTCCTTGGGGTCCCTGGGGTCCTTTTTTTGGTGCCAATCCGGCTATTTCCCCATCCGGTCGCTCAGCTCGTGGAAGCGCTCCTTTTCGTCCTCCCGCTCGAGGAACGGGATACCGCGCTCCATCCATTCCGGCTTCGGCGCGCGCTTCAGAAAATGGTCGAAGAACTGCTGCAGGCGGATCGCATAGTCCTTTTGATTACACCGCTTTCGCAGGCCGTGAAACTCCCCGTTGTAGTTGAAAAGGTAAGCTTCCTTTCCGTTCCTTCGCAGGGCGAGGAACAGCTCAATGCCCTGATACCAAGGCACTGCGTCGTCCTGATCGTTGTGGAGCAGCAAGAGCGGGGTCTTCACCCGGTCGATGTGGAAGACCGGTGAATTCTCCAGGTATTTGAAGGGAGCTTGGTGAAGAGGAGCACCGATCCGGCTTTGAGTCTGCTCATACTGGAACTGACGCGGCATTCCCGACCCCCAGCGAATACCCGAATAGGCACTGGTCATGTTCCCCACCGGAGCCCCGGCTTCGGCGGCCCGAAAGCGGTTAGTCTGAGTAACCATGTAGGCCACCTGATAGCCCCCCCACGAATGTCCCTGGATTCCGATCGCGTTCTCGTCCACAAAGCCGCGACTGACGACCGCCTGGACCGCAGGCAGGACGCACTTGAGCGCCGATTGCCCTGGGCTTCCGACCGTGTACACGATATCCGGTGTCAGAACCAGGTAGCCGTTGCTGACGTAAAACGAAAGATTGACGTTGTGACCTGGCGCCGGCGTGACGAAGTTATGGACGTTTTGAGACAGCCGCTCGTAGATGTAAACCAGGAGCGGGTATTTCCTGGTAGGGTCGAAGTTCTCCGGCTTGTAGAGCGCCGCCTTCAACGGGACCCCGTCCCCGTTCTCGAACGGAACAAGTTCCGCCTTCCCCCAGAGGAAGTGATCCAGCTGCTTTCCACCTTCCGTTACCTTCTTGAGACTGCGAAACCCGGCGTCCGTCACGTGAAGGTCCGGGTACTCGTCAAAGCGGGAGGCGGAGACGAGAACCGTTCCCGCTTCCCTGGCCTTCGCGACGAAGCGGTAAGCTTTATCGCTCCACAACAAGCGCTCCGGCGGGGCAGAACCATTGAAAGAATCCTTGAGAAACCCGGTCGCTCGTGTCGCCTCGCATTCGCCGCGCAAGTAAAGCGGCGCTGCCGTATCGATGCCCCGTTCCGCCTGCTCGTCATCGTCCGGCTCGATCCGCTGCACCCGTAACTGCTGCTTCAAACGGCGCCCTTCCCCCTCGGTCAGGTTGCGAGGCGCTCGATCGTCGACAAAGAACTGCCAGACGTCATAACGGTCGTACACCAGGAAGGAGCGGCTATCACTCGTCCAATCGGCGCCGCCGTAACTGCTCGGCGGATCAGGCGTGTCGTCTTCTTCATCAGAGAACGGCACACTCAGAGACGACGTCAGGTTGCGCGCCGTGCCGGAAGATGTGTTCAGCAGGTGCCATTGCTGGTCGGCGAAGTAGCAGGCAAACTGCCCGTCAGGCGACCAGCGGAAAGAAGCTGTGGCGCTCCCGCCGGAGGTCCTGAATTGCTTCAGAACCTCAGTCCGCACGCCGGTGGACGTGTCGATCAGATAGACGTCCGCATAGTTGCCGTCATAGTCCACGCGGGTTCGGTAGGGCGAATCGTCCAGCCCGATGGCGTGGCGGCCGTCGTCGCTGAATGAAACGGTCCGCAGAACCCGGTCCCCGATTTGAACGTAACGTCCCTCGGCGATGTGGTAGACGCCCCGGTAGGTGCGGCTGCGTTCCTGGTTGGCCCGAATCCGCTGCATCGGCTGAACGGCGTCGTCTTTCCAATGCCATAAGTCCGCAACCACTTTCTCGTCTGAGGACCCTGAATCCCCGTTTCTCGAGGGTTTGGGGGAGATCCCGGCCGCCACGTAGAGCCGAGCACCGTCGCGAGAAAAGCCAAGCGATCCCTTGTCGCTCACCACGAGTGCAGGCGGGAAAGATGCCGTGCGTGAGGAAACGACCTCGACGGCCGAGGGAGTGCCGCGCTGCCAGCGGTATACCCGGAAACCGGGCACTTTCGAATCGGAGTCGCGATCACTGACGAAGGCTGCCTGCCGCTGCTCGCGGTCCCAGGTCAACTTGGCGTACTTTCCCTTGCCGGTGAGCACGGGCGTTGGAGCCTGAGCTGGGTCTTGGGAGAGGGCAAACACACCGTTCGCCTCCTCGTTCCTTGCTGAGACGGCGAAGAGCAGAGTCTGTGCATCCCTCGAAAACGAGTATTCGAGCACGTCCGAGAAAATGCGCTCCTGCGCCTTGGACAAATCCCGGAGCACCAGTTCAGTCCCGTACTCTTTCTTCTTGTCCTGTCCTCCGGAATTGGAATCCTTCGTCGCCGCCGGTTCGCCGTTTTTCTTGTCCTCCGGCCCCGGTTCTTTCAGATAGGCCAGCCAGGAGCCCCCCTTGGAAGGCACCTGCATGTTCTTGACGGCCGGGATCTGAACGCACTGACCCGTCTGAGTATTCAGGACGAGCAGGCCACCCTTGGGCATCTCCTCGGGCTTTTTGTTTGCCTTTTTTGCCGTCTCGGTTTCCGCCTTCCGCGGGTAGGTCGTCGCGACGACAAACCGGCTGTCGCTTGTGATCGCGATCCGAATTCCCGGGCTTTGAGGTGGCGATTCAGGGTTTACCTCCTCGGGATTCTGGATCGGTGGTGCGGGTAACGCGCCGACGCATTCCCGCCACTCTGTCCCCGACAAAAGATCACGGACGATCAGGTCGCCGTCGCCCTCTTGGGGCATGAAAGAATAAGCCAGATATCGGCCATCACGGGAAATGACGGTTCCGGCGACGCTTCTCCACGAATCAAAGTCTTTGTGATTTAGCGGCCGCTTCGGCGTCGCAACCGGAGAGCCGATAAGAGAAGAAATAATCAGGGGAATAGTAAACAGGTGTAAATACTTAGCCCGGCCCATGTTTTGACCTCGAATGACAATCCGCTTCAACGAGGCGAGATGCTATCAATGAGGCGCCGAGCCGGTCAACAAGCAGAGCGATTTGTTTGTGAATTCAAAGGACCTCAAGGACCTCAAAGACCTCAAGGACAAAGCAACAGTCACCGTCCTTGAGGTCTTTGAGGTCCTTGAGGTCCTTTGAATTCGCGTTAATTCGTGTAATTCGTGGATAACCCCTCCCGTCCCTTAACCGACCAACAAACACGGGCTGCACCCAAATCACAATCCGACTATAATTCGGCACCATAGAACAGGAGGAACCATGAATCGACGACAATGGCTCGCGGCCGCCGGCTTTGGAGGATCGCACCTGCTCAGTTCCCGCGCCTTTGCGGCCGGCACCCAGGCCGAAGCGGCACAGCGGGGCGCCGGGCCTCTGAAGATCACCGACGTGCGAACGATCCTGACCGCCCCCGCCGGTATCAGGCTGGTGGTCGTCAAGATCCTGACGAGCGAGCCCGGGCTCTACGGACTGGGGTGTGCGACTTTCACCCAGCGGGCTCGAGTCGTCGAAACCGCCATTGATCGTTTTCTGAAGCCCTTTCTGATTGGAAAAGACCCGGCACGTATCGAGGACACCTGGCAGTCGGCGTTTGTCAGCTCCTACTGGCGAAATGGTCCGGTCCTCAACAACGCGATCAGCGGCGCGGACATGGCACTGTGGGACATTCTGGGAAAGAGAGCGGGGCTGCCCCTTTATCAACTGCTCGGCGGGAAGGCACGCGAGGCGGTCGACACTTACAGGCACGCCTCCGGGTCAACCATGGAGCAAGTGGCGAACGAGGTTCAGAAGTTCAAAGATCAGGGATACCGCTACATCCGGGCGCAGATGTCAGTTCCAGGAACGGCCGCATACGGCGCGTCGGGATCGAGGGGAGACCAATCAGTGCCCCGGAATCGCCGGACTCAAGTCTGGGAGCCGGCCGCTTACGTCCGGCTCGTCCCGCGCCTCTTCGAGCACCTTCGGAAAACCGCCGGCGAGGAAGTCGAACTGCTCCATGACATTCACGAGCGGATTCCGCCTATTCTCGCTATCCAGATGGCTAAGGACCTGGAACCGTATCGCCTGTTTTTCCTCGAGGATCCGTTCGCGCCGGAGGACGTCGGGTACTTCAAGCACTTGCGTGCGCAGACCAGCACGCCCATCGCGATGGGCGAACTGTTCAACAACCCGAACGAGTGGCTCCCGCTCGTGAGCGAGCGGCTGATTGATTTTATCCGCGTTCACATGTCGCAGGTCGGTGGCTTGACGATGGCACGGAAGATCGCGGCGCTTTGCGAATTCTTCCGGGTCAGAACCGCCTGGCATGGACCGGGCGATGTCTCGCCGGTCGGGCATGCCGCCAAC
>RPQK01000677.1 GCA_003819755.1 Acidobacteriota bacterium
CGCAGCGTGTTCGAAAGGTACAACATCGTCTCCGAAGGCGATCTCCTCACCGCGGCCCGGATGCTGGACAACTTCACCAGGGCCACAAACACAAACGCGAGCACAAAGCTCCAGCCCGTCCTTAAGACCTCAGCGTAAGTCCCGCCGTATCAAGGGCCGCGACCGCCCGCAAAATTTTCTTTCGTAGATTTTTCAACTAAGCAACGATCTACGGCCGCCCCGTGCTGTCTTCTTCGGGGCCGGATTGAAGTGGGCATTCATCCCAAAGTTCCGGACAACGAAACTGACACAAAAACTGGCACAGTGAAGGACCGAACACGAGGATGCTCCGTAAGTCGTTGAAGAATTGAAGCTAGGCATGCGGCGGGATTACAGTTCCCTGAGTAGCTACTCAGGTGGTCGAAACTCGGCCTAAACCATCGCTGTAAGTTATTGATTTTATTGGTCGGGACGGTGAGATTCGAACTCACGACCCCCTGAACCCCATTCAGGACCGGGGCCAAACGCCCCGGCCCTTGCCTGACGCTGGTTTTAGCCGAAATGACCCTCGGACGGGCGGCTGGGTGCGATTCCAGGAATTCCAAGAATTACGGGAAGGTGATTCAATACCAGCCAAGTTAGATGGCGGAACTGGCACAAAAAATGACACAGTGAAATAGGGTGAACCCCTTAACCCAAGGAAGATGGCTCGAGCTGTGGACAGAGGTGACAAACAGCCGGCAACCGGCTCGGCTAACTATCGGCTGGCGCCTCGAGATACTTCAGGATATGTCGAGCCAGACTCTCGTTTATCTCCGCATGTCTGGGGATCGGCTGAGCTTTCTTGTCTGATACCAGTCGTGCTTCGACCCTTGACGTATGAGCAGGCACCCGGCCCGCTCGATCCGCCGGATGAGTTCCGCCCGCTTCATGCCACCTGCAGGCGTCCCACCCTCCGGACACCGGGAATCTCGCCGCTGGTCAAGTCCTTGTACAGGTCCCGAAGGTTTTCCTCCAACTCCTCCAAGGTCGGGGCTTGAGTGAGGTAGTCAGGAAACTCCTCTAAGTGACCTAGCCAAGACTCACCGTCTTGCCAATAAACATAACGAATCGTGGTCATGCTCGTACTTACCCGCTCAGAATACTACAGCCGTGGGTCCGGGTTTCACTAACAAGGTGAACCCCTAGTGAAACTCTGAATTGGCACGGCCGCCTAAATAGTCCCAGGCCGTGCCCTTCAGATTCAGCTCACGGCTCCCAGGTTAAGGCCGAACACAAGCCGGGTTGGAACGATGCATTGAGCGTTCACCCAGACGCGTCGCCTCGCTTCAATTCCCGCAGCAGCCAGACCTTGGCCAGCTGCCAGTCCCGCATCACCGTCTTGTCGGAAATTCCCAGTGCCTCGGCTGTTTCCTCGACGGACAGACCGCCAAAAAAGCGCAGCTCGACCACCTTGGCGGCCCGCTGGTCGAAGGTGGCCAGCCGCTCAAGCGCCTCGTCGACCGCCACGAGGTCCGCATCCCGCTCGGGCGAAACCAGGAGGCTCTCGTCAAACTCGACCTTGTGACCTTCGCCCCCACGCTTCTTAGAGCGGCGTGCGCGGGCGAATTCAACCAGGATCCGCCGCATCACGTTGGCTGAAATCGAGAAGAAGTGCACCCGGTCCTTCCATTCGACTTCCCGTGCATCGATCAGCCGCACATAAGCTTCATTGACCAGCGCAGTGGTCTGAAGGGTGACGCCGCGCTCTCGGACCATGTAGCAGTGGGCCAGGCGGTGCAGCTCGCGCTCAACCAGGGGAATGAGCCTGTCGAGCGCACCCTGGTCGCCGCGCCGCCAGTCCTTCAGAAGGAGCGTCACTTCGCGAGGAGAAACGTTGTTCACTGGGCTTTCCCGCCGAATTTGGCGCGATTATACACCCGAATCGCACCCAGCAGAGCCGCAACCTGGCGGTGGGCTACTCGATCGAAAGAGCCTGCCTCTGGAAATCGAAGTGGATCCTCTTGAGGCCGAGGGAGGCGGTCCCCAGGAATCCGTCGATCTTCGAGTTGGGGTTATCGGTTTGGAGGATGGCTACGGCCGGGCGGCTGATCTTCGCTGTGCCAATTTCCAGGCTGGGGAGGGTGATCTCCCGGGCTTCGATGAATCCGCCGCTATGTGCAACCTTCGTCCGCTTTTCGCCGATGACTCTCTTGCCCCAGTCCTCGACTGACTTGCGGTAGACAGCGATCATGTGAGCGCCCGTATCGACGGCCAGGCGGAGGGTCCGCCCGTTCATGGCCACCGGGGCCACCAATAAACCTTCCTGACTTTCGAAGGGAGTTGAGCCCTCCGTGACGCCCGCCGCGCCGAAAACCAGAAGATCCCTCTCGTAGTCGATTGTGAGCGAGGCGCCGCTCAGGATGTCCAGGCCGATCACGATGTCGATATCCTTCCAGGGAAGGTCGGCAGACAGGCAAGAGCGGGTGATCACCCGGCGGCCGAGCCCCAGCTCGCGCACGAGCACCCGCTCGACCTTCATACCCGAACCGAAGGCGGCCAGCTTGATTCCCATATCCGGGAAGACCCGAAGCCCGACCTGCCTGGCCAGTTTGCGGTTAACGACCGTCGCAGCGGCTCCCGTGTCGACGAGGAGGTTGGCCATGCGGTCGAGTCCCGCGAGCGTGCCCTTGATTACGATCAGATGACCGTCGCGCAGCTCGAATGGAACTTCATCCTCGGGCTGCTGGCCAAAAAGCCCTGCCGGCAGGGTTAAGGTGAGTAAGGTCAGAACCAGTCCTGCCGTCCATCCGTTTGACTTTGTCGCCATGGGGCCGCTCCTCGGGGAGGCGTTGATTGCCTCCCACGGCCCCTAATGCGAAAACTCGTCGTGAAAACTCCCACGCGATGACCTATAATCTGCTCGACATTTGCCCCCTTGTGTTCCGACGGCGCCTGATCAGCTCAGACACCCCGGGAGGCTCACTTTCTGTTCGGAGGTGGCGTACCCGTGAACTCTCCGCGCTGGCATCGAATAAAACAGGTTTACGGGTCAGTCCTGGAGCGTAAGCCCGAACAGCGGGAAGCGTTTCTGGACGAGGCGTGTGCCGGCGACGAGACTTTACGCAAGGAAGTCGCCTCGCTGCTCGCCCAGGTGGGAAGATCCGAAGGGCTTTTCGATTCCCCCGCGCTCGATGTCGCTGCCAAGGCGCTCGCCGGCGACCAGGCTCAAGAGCCATCGCCCGACCTGACCGGCCACACGCTGTCGCACTATCGCATTCACGAAAAGATCGGAGAAGGCGGCATGGGGGTGGTGTACCGCGCCGAAGACACCAACCTGAACCGGCAGGTCGCCATCAAGGTCCTCCCCGAGACTTTCCTAAACGACCGGGAACGGCTGGCCCGCTTTCAGCGGGAAGCTCAACTTCTCGCATCCTTGAACCACCCGAACATAGCCGCGATTTACGGGTTGGAAAGGACCGAATCGAGCCCTCTGTTGATCATGGAGCTGATCGAGGGCAAAACGCTGGCTGAGCGCCTGGCCAAAGGCCCGTTGCCGGTGGTCGAGGCCCTGACGATCTGTCGTGAGATCGCGGAAGGGCTCGAGGCCGCGCATGAAAAAGGTATCGTTCACCGCGATCTCAAACCCGCCAACGTGAAGATCACGCCGGAGGGTCAGGCGAAGATTCTTGACTTCGGCCTGGCCAAAGCTCTCCAAGGCGAGCCGGATTCTTCGGAACACTCCCCGGAGATAAGCGAGGTCCAGACTCGTACAGGTGTGATTCTCGGAACTGCCGCCTACATGAGTCCCGAGCAGGCCAATGGGAGAGCTGTGGATAAGCGCGCCGATATCTGGGCTTTCGGCTGCATCCTGTTCGAGTGCCTCACCGGGAAGCGGGCTTTTGAGGCAGAGACCGCCACGGAGACGATGGCCGCGATTCTGAAGAGCGAGCCGGATTGGAATCTGTTTCCAGCCGCCATACCGTGGAGAACGAAGGATCTGCTGCACCGCTGCCTTCAGAAAGATCCCCGGGAAAGGCTCCATGATATCGCCGATGCGAGGATCGAGATCGAAGAGTCGGTTTCCGAACCGCCGCAGGTAACGCCCACTGCCCAACGTTTTCCCCTCCGATGGGTCCTATCAATAAGCACAGTCGCACTTCTGATCGGAGTTCTGACCGGCCCTGCGATGATGCGGTATTTCAGACCGCCAGCTTCGCCGTCACAACCCGTCATCCGCACATCCATCAGGCTTGGACCGGGACAATGGCTTGACGGACTGCGGATGCCTTATCTCGATCGGCCCACCCGGACCGCCATGGCTCTCTCCGGCGATGGCCGCTTCCTGGTCTACAGCGCCATCAAGGAGAACCCCACGCCCCAGGACCAGCCTCGCCTGTACCTGCGAAGGCTGGACCAACTGGAGGGGAAGCC
>RPQK01000678.1 GCA_003819755.1 Acidobacteriota bacterium
TCGGCCCTGCGGCACGGGCGCACGCGGCAGCCCGCTCAGTCTGTGCAGCCCGCCTCATTGGTCGCGCGAAAGGCGCGCGCGGGGGTGGGCGCCCCTTGCGCGAGTGCAGGCGGGACGCCTGCGCTCCCAGGGGACGCCCCCACTCTCGCTTCTTATTTGAGCGCTTATGGTAAGGGGGGGCCGTCAATCTCACAGAGCTGCGGCGTGCGTTCTGTACGATCCTCAATACGCCCTCGTGCGAATGCGGTCTTGAGGCTCTCCTACCGGATCCCCGACAGCTGTCTCCTGACGAAGACGAAACTGCCGGTCCAGGAGCCATAGTCCCGGCTCGTCACGCCGTTACGAGAGCTGCCTTGGTAGGAGCTTGCGCCAGGACGAATCTCGATGGTCACCGATCCGCCTTCCCCGACCGTGATCAATCCGGCATGCACGGCGGCGGTGCAGATCGAAGAGTCGTCCGTGTAAGTGCCGGTTCCCCACAACCGACTGGAGATCGTCCCGCCGGCCGGGCAAGATAACGTGAATCGGGAGCTATTCTGCCCGCGCCAGCGATCGGCCTGAGTACTCCAATCGGCCGCTTGGGCAAGTGGCTGGCCGCCACCTCCGTCACCCAAGAATCGGAAGCTGCCGCTGAAACTTCCATATTCCCGACTGGTGACACCGTTTCGAGTGCTCCCCTGATAGGCCGCGGCCCCCGGGAGGATCTCGATCTTCACGGTTCCTCCCTGACCGGCATTAATCAGGCCGGCGTGCACAGCGGCGGTACAGATGGAGGAATCGTCCGTATATGTGTCTGTTCCCCAGAGGCGGCTGGACAGCGCGCCGCCGCCCGGGCAGGTGAGGAGCAGTTTTTCGCCATTCCTCCCACGCCATTTATCAGCCTGGGCATTCCAGTCCACGGTGATTGCACCAGTACCCGTGTCCGACCCGGAAACGAAGACGTAGCTGCCATGCCAGGCGCCGTAATCGCGGCTGGTCACACCGTTGCGGGAACTCCCGGTGTAAGCACTCGCACCAGCTCGAATCTCGATCGTTACGGTTCCTCCTCGCTGGGCGGTGATGAGCCCTTTGTGCACTGCGGCCGAGCAGATCGAGGAGTCGTCGGTGTACAAATTGGTTCCCCACACACTGGCCCCAGTCGTTCCCCCTCCTGGGCACACAAAAGTGAAATGCTGCCCATTCTTCCCGCGCAGCGAAGCCGCCTGGGTGCTCCAGTCGGCCTGCTGTTGGCCGAAAGCCGCTGGAAACTCTATCAGTGAAACAAGGAAAGGTCCGGCCAAGGCGATCCACCAGGAGACTCTCTTCATCATCGGCGCTTCCTCCGCCGAGCATAATCAGGCGACCGTGGCTGTCTGAGCAAGCGACAAGATGCGACAAATGTCGATGACACGTAGATCAGGTGACCCGCGGGCGGGTACAGTCCGCTGGGAGCGCAGGCATCCGGCTCCGTCCGCCTTGTCACCCGTCACCCCGTCCGTTGTCCGGCCATAGGTTTTCAGCCAAACCGCTTGGCTGCTCGCGCTTGGGCTTTGGCGGCCTCCGTTCCACGATCGCGCGGCTGGGCACTCGTGACCAGAGAGCTCAAGAGGTTGCGGGCTGCCGCCGTCACTTGCTCGACAGCCTGATTGAAGACGGCCTCGTTGGCCTGCGACGGCCGGGAGAAGCCGGACAGCTTGCGCACGAATTGTAAGGACGCCGCACGGATTTCATCGTCGGTCGCCGGAGGATCGAAGTTAAACAATGTCCTGATGTTTCTGCACATAGCGATGTCCTTCACCCCTTCACGCCGCCTGCGTGGGAGCACGTAAACGCTGTACCAGTTCGTCTATCGGCACGGGACGAATGCCGGGGATCGCGGGATGCCCGAAGTCACCCACGAGCCTGGAGGGGCCGACGACGTTCAGTTGGCTGCCCCGCTTTTGGAGCCTCTCCGACAGTGTTCTGGCGTTGGCCGCCACCCTCGGGTAGATCGCGCGATCATGAGGACGTCGGTCCTGGTCTCTACGGAATCGGCCGCCCCGGTAGTCGAACTCGCAGCCGTGCAGGAAGATGGTCCCGCAACCCAGCCAGAGAGCCAATTGAGCGGCGAACAACGCTACCGAGCAACAGTGGTGAAAGCCTTCGACCAGATCTTCCGAAATCTCATCTCCGGGGAGAATGCGCACATAGTTGATGTCCGCATCCGAGAGGAATCCCCAGCAATATCCGGCGAACAGTCGGATAGACCCTCTAACGGATTGGGCCAGCCGGCGCGTCGACTCGTCTTGAAGGAATCGACGGTCGCTCACGCAGTAAAAATCGGCATCCCGGCCTAAAGCTTCCCGGAGCAGAGGGCTGGCGTTGACACCAATGACGGTCCGGTGCCTCAGCAGAGACAAGTCGAGAGTCTGGATTGAAGGGCCGTTTCCCAGGATGTGACAGGCGGCGCCGCGGAGGGTGCCCCGGCGTTCCAGAAGCTCTTTGCCGAGTCTGACAGTCTGCGGGAAATCTTCGGAGCGCGCCGGCCTGGCTCGACCGGGCAGTTCGTAGTGCACTTCGGGGAGGACCACCGGAGAGTCGTTACACTGTTCCTTCGACACTGTCGATTGCATGGCGTTTGATTTCCCGGGTGGAAGGCACAGACTGAACGAAGGGCGGACACGAAACTCTTCAAGAGCCCGGCGGTAGGCTTTGTGATAGTGCTCGACGATGAGGTCCGGACCCCAGAACTGTTCCATCCAAGTGCGCGCTGCCCTTCGGAAAGCCTGCAAAGCGAGAGGGTTCTCTGCCAGGAACAGCAGCGTTTCGCGCAGCCGGTCGACCGGCGTATTCACCCATGGGAGCTGAACGGCCGAGCAGCCGGTCAGTTCGACCAGGAGTGTCCGGGTTTTCTCGTCGAGGTAGGCAACGGTGGCGAGACCTTGCGATAGGCCCTCGAGAGACGTCAGGTGGTACCCACCCGTCACGCATTCATCGATGAGGACGTCCGATTCCCGGCGCAGCGTCATCACGTCTTCCCACGGTACCCCGGTTCGAACCGTGGCCTCGATCCAGCCCTGCTTCTCCAGCTCTCGCAGAATCTGGACGGTCTGCTGGTAGCCCTTGCCGCGACAGGTATGGGAGTAGTCCGAGTATGACTTCGTGTCGGTGGGCGTGTAGACGATACGAATCGGGCTTCTCGGAACCTGCGTACCGGGCTGAAGAAGAGGGTGGTGGATGTCGATCGCATTCGGGACCGGGACAGCCCGCGGATAGAAGCGGACGTGTTTCTGGGCCACAACCAGCGTCAGCAGATCGGTGCGGGTTCGGGGGTCGCGGCCGGGGAACTGCCTTTGAAGCAGGCCCGGCTCTGAATGAAACTGGAGCACCGCGGGCTTCCTCTCCAGAATCGTCCGAAAAGAGGCCATCTCGGGACTTTGAGCATCGATCCAATTGTGAAAGTGAACCAGGTCGGCCTCTTCCAGGAGTTGAGCGACCTGATCGGTGTCTGACAGGAGGACGTCCTTGGGGAAGAGTCGGCCGCTGGTCACCTCCGACGCTGTGACGACGCGACTTTGGACGGGGGAGTACCGCACGAGAATCTGATGAAGATTCCAGAGGGCGCCGGCGCAGTTCGTCGTGGCAACGTGGACGACCCGGAGTTGACCGGGTGGTTTCGAGTGTTTCAACTTGCGCGCCCGCGGACGTTTTGCGGGCGACCGGACGACAGAGACACCCCGCCCCAGGAACGTGTCACACGGTAGTTTAGGGAGAGACTCGAGGCGGCTCTCGGGACTCAGATTGACCAGTTCGATACCCCGCTGTGACAGCGCTTCGGCCAGGCGGGAGTAGTCGCGATCAATAGTGACCAACCGTCGGCTCAAAGGGTGCGGGCCGGTCGGGCCCAAGACGCGGTGGTCCGTCAGGTCGACTCCGATCAGCCCGATTCGGGCCGCCCCCATATGAACGGCTAGACAGACTGCGACGTAGGTCGAGTCCTGACCGCATGGAAGAACATTGGGATTGGAGAAGTCGGTTCCGCCGCGCGTCCCCAGCTTGAATCGCACGACGCGCGGATGCCGGAGCTGCAGGTTACGCGCAGTAAAGACGACCTGCGCCCGACTGGATTCGATATAAGTGAAACGGTCTCCTTCGAACCGCTGCCGCGGATCGACGACGACCAGATAGGTCGGATCGAACAGCCGGCCCACGTCATTGACGCCGATCGTGATGGCGTCTTCCGAGTGATGAAACTCGTGCAGTGACGGCCCACAACCGCAGATGACGATCGTTCCCTGTCGGTGCCGGTTTAGGAAGTTAGAAAGTACGTTTGCAGTCATGTCCCTACCTGCTCGTCCCGCTCCCAGTCCCTTGTTGTTTTCTCGGCACAAAACGCCCGTTTCCCGACGCCGTCACACTCCGATCTCCGCCA
>RPQK01000679.1 GCA_003819755.1 Acidobacteriota bacterium
AGGATGTGGCGGGGTACGACTTGAAAAAACTATTCATCGGCGCCCGGGGATCTCTCGGCCTTCTGACCGATGTGACTCTCCGGCTTTTTCCCCTGCCCCGGCTGCGTCAAAACCTCGTCATTTCTGTTCCTGATGCGGCCGAGGGGCTGCGAGGCGCAAAGATCATCCGGGATATCTACCGCCTGTGCTCAGGACTGGTTTTCGCCGGTTCGCCCTGCTCGCTTGTCTGCACGCTCGAAGGGCTTCCGGAAGAAGTGGATTTCGAAGCGTCCCTGATTGCTGATCGCCTGTCGGCAGAAGGGTTGACCGGCATTACACAAAGCGCAGAATCAAGTACGACCGATGCCTGGTGCAATTTCCTGGCTGGGACTGGACCGGAGACGACCACCTTTCGATTGGGAATCCCGTTCCGGGCGGTTGGCAGCGTGTTGCAGGAAACAGTCAGACTCGCGGACACCGAATGCTTCGCCGATCTCGCTAACGGATTGGTCTACTTGCGCATGCCGGCAGAATCGGCTTCGCGGCGACCCGTTGTGGAAGCCACATGCTCAAACGGCGGGTACGCCCTGATGATCGGAGGTCCGGCCAGGCGGTTCCGCCCGGAAGAAATGTACGGCTACGAGCCTGACAGCGCCGCGTTGACAAAGGCGCTCAGAGCCCGCTGGGATCCGCGGGGGATCATGGTGACCGGGTGACCGAACCCCGAAGGGGGTGAGGGAACCCTGTCACCCCGCCATCCTCTCGAAGGCCTCCAGCACTTCCTGCTGTGACGCGGTTCCTGTGGTGCCTAGTTTGCGAATCGTGACCGACGCCGCCAGATTGCCGATTTCGCCCGCCTCGACCAGGCTCGCCCCCGAACACAGCGCGGCCACGATTCCGGCCGTCGCGCTGTCGCCAGCCCCGACGATGTCGATGGGCCCGCAAACAGGGACGGCCGGGCAGTGCCAACTTTTCCTCCCATCGTAAATCAAGATTCCCTGCTCTCCTCGGGTCAAAAACACCGGCTTTCGAGCTATCCGGTAAAGACCTCGCACCAGCTTGTCCTCGTCCAATCCGGTTCCGACAACCGCGGCCGCTTCTTTCTCGTTCGGTTTGATCATTACTTCGCTGAACTTGCCAATCCGGGAGCGCGAATCAGCGAAAAACACCTTGCCCCTGTTCTGAACGGATAACCTCGCCAGTTCGGCCCGAACCTTGGCGGTGACAACACCGCATTCGTCCTCGTCCACCTGGTCCCCAATAATCACCCCGTCGACCGATTGCACGGCGGCCCGGAGGTTGGCCAAAACCCGCTGTTCCAGCACGAAGGGTGTGGCCGAGCGGTTTTTAATATCGATCCGTTCCATCTCGTCCTCGGTCCCGTCCGGGAGCTTCTTCATCGGTTTCGTATATGTCGGAGTGGAGCGATCGGCCGCCATGACCATGAGCTCGGTTCCCACGCCACGCTCCTTCAAACCGCGCACAAGCTCATAGCCATTGCCGTCGTCCCCGATAATGCCCATCGCTTCCACTTGGGCCCCCATGGCGACCAGATTTGAACAGACCGTTCCTGCGGCTCCCGGACTGTTTCTAATTTCAACGACCTGGCGGGCCTCCAACCCGGTTTCGATCGAAGTCTCAGTCAGGCTCGGATCAACGACCAGGTACTCGTCCAGAAAGTAATCGCCGAGCACGAGAAGGCGCACCCGGCAGAAGCCACGCAAGATGTCCTTAAGTCTCTGACTTTCCAAGGCTCAGCTCCTTCAGATGAGAATACAGGGTAGGGAGGGTCTGGCGGTGATCGCCTTGCAGATAATAACTCGTCCCTCCGTCCCGTACTGTGCGCACGAGAATCGTCTTCAGCGGTCGGTAGTAATAACGGAAGTCGTTGCGAAGAGGTTCTTCGGTCAGGTCCGTCGGGAGCGGGAACAGGTCAAACACCGCCGTTGTGAATTGGCGAACTGACAACCCGTCCTGGCGCGCGACGTTCCGGGCCATCGAGAGGGCCTTCAGGTAGACCTCGGGGCCCATGACCGCCGAACCGAAATTCAGGAAGACTCCATTCTCGAGAGCGCATACGCTCTGGACGAAAATCAGAAAATCTTCATATGAAGCCTGGCCCGTGGCGGCGCCGTCGAAGTCCGGGTGTTCGTGGATAATGTCGTACCCGATTCCGACGTGGACAGTCACCGGAACGCCAAGCTCATACCCGGCCGCCAGAATGCTGATCTGCTTGAACGGGAAGTTCCCGACAGCAATCGCCTTTCCGACCGCTTCGCCGAATCCCAGGCCGGCATTTGCGCCTTCCTTGACGATCCGGTTGATCTGGCCCGTCTCCTGCCAGAGTCCGAACTGCCCCTCAGCGATATAGTCGGACACGCTCTCGGTCGTCGCCCCGACAAGGGCCATTTCATAATCGTGGATCGCCCCCGCGCCGTTCATTCCGATATGAGTTAGGAGTCCCCGCTTCATCAGGTCAATGATGTAGCGCGAAGTGCCCGCGCGAAGAAGATGCGCACCCATCATGAGGATAACAGCCGCGCCTGCTTCCCGGGCCCTGACAATCCGAGCTGCAATTTCCGCGAAGCGGCGGTCCTCCATCCTGGTGATCGGCTGCTCGAGAGTCGCGAACTGCGAGAGTGTGATCAGATGCTTTCTTTCGCCCAGCGGCCGGAGATGCAGCCGGCTGCGGTCAAAACGCCGGTGTGGCATGATTTTCGCTCCCCCTGTTTCAGCCTTCGGTCAAGTACCCCATCAACTTTTCGTGGTCCGAAAAGTCCGGCACAATGAAGTCGGCACCCGCGGCGATCAGTCTCTCACGTTTCCACTGATCGATCCGGCCGCCGCGGAGTCTCTCGTCGGTGGCTACTCCAACCGCGGTGCCACCCACCTCTTTCGTGTTCTCGATCTCAACGTAGCCATCCCCAAAAGCGACGAGCTCGCTCCCCTGCAGGTTCTGCTCAGACAGGACGCGTTGGATGATCATCTTCTTCGAGAAGAGCCGGTACTGGTCTAATGCGCCGTAGATCCGACCCTCGAAGAAGCGGGTGAGACCGAGCAACTCCGCTTCCCGCCTCACAAAGACCTCATCGGTTCCGCTCGCCAGGAAGAGATCCAATCCTCTCGTCTTCAAATCTTCCAGCGCCTGCAAAGACCCGGTCACAAGCCATTGTTCGGCTTGGTACTTTCCGCACTCCAGACCCTTCACTCGTTCCCTGATCCGTTCCCAAAGGCGATCGTGGTACTGCCTTTTATAGAGTAACGGGTCTTCCGGGACTCCGCCTCGCCGGACGATCTCCTCCGCCAGTTGGATCATCTGATAGATCGTCTGCTTCCCGGTAAGGCGGGTGACGTATTCATTGACATGCTGGCGCACGGCCGGCTCTGGCTGACTGGGGTCCAACTGCCAGAGGATTTCGGTCATGAAGTTGATCATAACCTCCTGCCAACCCTCCCGGATCAAAGAGAGAGTCCCGTCGAAATCGAACAGAACCGACCGAACAGGAGCACGCTCGACGTGGTGGATGGTTTCGATCATGAGGCGATACAAGAGTCAAAGTAATTATCTGGGCTTGAATCCCAGGTTGCGGATGCGCTCAGAGTACGGCTCGAGAGCAGGAAAGACCGGAGCAGGCAGCGTCTGGTACCAATAAGCGGTACAGCTGACGTCCTGTGGAGCTTCAAAGTTATGCCAAGCCCCTTCCTGCTGCCCATGGGTCGCCGAGTTGAAGACCTTGTGGTCGGCAACCAATTCGGGCAATTCCGACGGCGGCAGGTTGCGAAGCTGACTGGTCGTGCCTCCGGCCATTTGTTGAAGCGTCACGCGGATGGACTGATGGAAGTAGACCGGATCCGGCACGTGGTAACGGTAGAAGCCCCACACCCCATCTTCTTTCTCAGACAACAGACAGCCCTGATACAGGTGATTGAACTTGCCCAGGCCCCAGGCGGAGCCGACGAGGTCTTCAGTTCCAGTGCCGACCAGAGTCGGATACTGCTCGTCGCCATCCACGTAGATCTTCATCTCTCCTTCGCCGAACCAAAACGGCTCGCCGAGTTTGCCCATGGGGCGAACGCCGACGTTACATCCCAGAAAACGGCCCTTCGCCTTGACCTGAGGCAGGATCTCGAAATCCTTCTTGGGCGTTGTCGGGTTCTCCCTTCGGTAACGGGCATGAAAGTAGGCCAGCGGTTCAGGCAGTCGATCGCCTACGGTACAGTCGACCTCGTAGAAAAAGGCGGAACAGTCTTTTGGAGACTGGTTTTCCACGGAAAGGCGCGCCTCCTTACGGAATGGCATCGGAATAGAACAGTTGAACGAGCGGCCCTCGGGATTTGAGAAGAGCGCCGATTCGAACTTCACCTGCCGGCCCCAGGGAATCCCGAAGAAGTCCTGCAGCGGCGCTTC
>RPQK01000680.1 GCA_003819755.1 Acidobacteriota bacterium
CGCCGGGCTCCCAGCCCGGCTGCCGGACTCTGGAGAGTCCGGCCACAATAAAAGCCCCGTTCACCACGGCTGGTTGCACCGACTTCGCCCTGGCCACCGGGCAAAAAAGTAAATGGCATTGGGGCGTCTCGCCTGCGCTCCCAGGGGACGCCCCCACTCTCGATTCTTATTTTAGCAACTCGGTAATCCCGGGGGGGCGGATAAAAAGGGCCGAGCTTTCTCGCTTTTTGAGCTACCATAACGCCGGTTACTGGGGACGTGCGGTTTTCCCAGCGTTCGCGGCTCTTTTCAGCCCGGTTTGCGGTTTGACCGGCGGTCTGTGGAGGTCACCATGCGTCTTGATCGCCCCATCCTCGTCGCCGCCCTGTCCGCTCTTCTTCCCGTTCTGGCGCTCAGCCAGACAGGCCCTGCTTCCGTCCCGGCTGGCGACATCCTTTTCAGTCAGTCCTCGATCGAATGGCCTGCGTCCGCTCCTGATGCGCCTGTAATCCTTACCGTGTCGGGTCCGGGAGCACTTTTTATCAAACAGGAGCACCCGGCGGGCGGTTGGGCACGCTTCAACCTGCTGAACGAGCAAGGACGGCCGCAGCCCGACGGTGTGTACAAGTGGGAGTTGGTGGTCCAGGCAGGGTGGGAAGTTGCGGCTCAGGTTCGGTCGGGGTGGTTTGAGATCCGTGGCGGAAGGGTAGTCGCTGAAGGGCCGGGTGACACGCAAGCGGTCGTCATCGAAGAAAAAGCCCCCCAGAACAGTTTGTACGTCGATAGCCACGGCCGGGTAGGCGTCGGGACCGCGGTGCCGGGAGCGCAACTGCACCTGAAGGGGACAGATCCCGCGCTCGCGATCGAGGACACCTACGCGGGCGGGCGGGAGTATCGCCTGCGCAGCAACCAAAGCGGTGACGGCTCGCTTGGCCTCTTCGAACAGACGTCGGGCCAGGCCCGCTGGCTGGTCGATGGGGAAGGTCGGATGGGCATCAACACGGCCACTCCGACTTCCACCCTGACTGTCGATGGCTACGTCGAAGCGACGAAGGGTTTCCTGGTCAACGGCAGACCTTTGGGAGGGACCGGATTCGGCTTTCTGGGAAGCGCTCAACCGCTATCAATGGAATCCAGCAGCAGCAATTACTTTGGCACCGGAGCCGGACTTTCGAATACGACGGGGATATTTAACTCCTTTTTCGGCGCCGCGGCTGGCCTGAGCAACACCGAGGGGCACCGGAACTCATTCTTTGGCCGCGATTCCGGCTACTACAACACGACTGGCAACAACAACTCCTTCTTCGGGAATCGCGCCGGCTACTCGACCGGCACCGGTTATTCCAACTCGTTCTTCGGCAGTCTGGCAGGGCAGGCGAATTCGACGGGCATCTACAACTGCTTTTTTGGGGATTCGGCCGGCTACTTTAATACGACGGGTCACTCGAACGCGTTCTACGGCTTGTCGGCCGGGAGTATGAATACGACGGGGTACCGCAACTCCTTTTTTGGCCGCAGTGCAGGGGAACATAACACCGTCGAGGCGAACAATACCTTCATCGGGTGTTACAGCGACCTTGCACCGGGCCAGGATCCTTCATTCAATCCGGTCAGCAACGCGACCGCCATTGGCTATCGCGCTTACGTAGCACGGTCCAATAGCCTGATCCTCGGGGGGGTGAGAGGATTTAACCAGGTGACGACGGAGACTTTCGTGGGCATCGGGACACCGAGTCCCGACCGCCAGCTTGTGGTTGAGGGAACCCAGGCGATCGGGAAGTTCCGCCGTTACAACAGTGGCGGCCCGGATTTTGCCCCGGCCTTTCTCTTCGAAAGGGGGCGGGGGACGAACATCTCCGCATACGACATACTGCCGGGCGACTATTTGGGAAAAGTGCAGTTTCGTGGCCGGGTCAATGGAAACATGCCCGAATACGGCGCCTTCGTTTTCATTGCCTCCGACACCGTCCAAAACGGCCGATTTTCCTTCATCGACAGGGATCTGGCGACGGAGCGGATGGTGGTTCTTAACACCGGGAACGTAGGGATCGGAACGAATGCACCGACCGCCCTCCTCGATGTGGCGGGAGACCTGAGGGTGAGAGGCAACCTGCTTTATGGGGCACCTGCCACCCCGGTTCCCGACTACGTGTTTGAGCCTGAATACGAGCTCATGCCCCTCGACGAACTGGGGCAGTATGTTAAGACGGAAAAGCACCTGCCGAATGTCCCGAAAGCGATCGAAATCCAGGAAAAGGGCGTCAATCTGGGCGAATTCCAAATGAAGCTTCTGGAGAAGATTGAGCAGTTGACGCTGTACACCGTGCAGCAGGGTCAGGTCATCCGGCGGCAAAAGGAGGAGGCAGACGGTCTTCGGCTAAAGGCGGCCAGTCAGGAAGAACGCATCAAAGCCCTCGAGGACGTGGTGAAGAGGCTGGCGGAGAGATAAGGACGGGGAGTGAGAAGCTCCCTGAGGCGCACGACTCGGTGGCATAAGCGTTAGTAAGGCTGAAATGGCCCGTCTAGCGCTGTTTACAGAGCCGCCGCACGACGCTTCCGTAGCAACGTACGGTGAACCCACCCTGCGTTGCTACGGAAGCGTCGTGCGCGGCTCTGTAAGCCCCGTGGAGGCCGTTTCTCTAGATTACATTCGGATCTCGGTCCCGGACGTACCCGAGAAGCTCTTTGGCGATATCCGTGTACGCGTGGATCTTGGCATAGTCCAGCGCGACGTTATTCAGGTACTGAAGAATCAGCGCCTCTCCCACCCCTGCCTTCGGCAAAATTCCAGCGAAGAAGAAGCCAAGCTCCTCGAATTTTCTGGTAAGGAAGTAGGTTGCGGGATCCTGAAGGTTGAGGAACAGGTTCACGGCCGCGACTTGCTTGAGGCACAGGTCCCGAAGGATCGCTCTGACCTCCCTGACCGCCTGCTCTCCGCACTTCTTCACGTGGATCTCTCCACAGCTTTCCGCCATGTTGACTTCCGTCTCGAGCACGGACTCGCCGCTCGGTGCAGCGGCGGCATCAGGAGGATCCATGAAGCAGTGACTGGCGCCCAGGTTCGCGTAGAGCTTGGCGATCATCTCCCGATGATGAACGGGGGCGTAAAGCGGCAAGGGCTCGGGCGGGTTCGTGTATTCGTAGCTGAGGATGACGCTGATGCGCTGGGTGCTGTCCTCAATGCCTTTGAACATCCACGTGGCTGGGCTCGTCGCGAGGAGCAAACCGCAGTCTCCGAACTTGAACTTGACGAGGACTTTCTGCGTGAAGACGTGATTCGTGACGGCGTAGGCATAGATCCCGTCCAAGGGGTAGCGTTTCGGAACGGTGAACAGATACTCGGTCAGCCGGTTCCCGCATCCCTGGCCCCGGTACTCGACGTTGACGAAGAGAAAAGTCAGCTCCGCGATTCGGGCGGCGAGGCACGGGTAAACGAGGGCGGCATGGCCCATGAACGTGTTTTCTTTCGTGACTGCCACGGCCGAGATCATCTGACCGGAGTCGCACAGCTCTATCAAGCGATCCGGGTAATAGATATGGTCGTCGAAGAAGGTGTAGCCGTGTGACTTGTAGGCGCAACGCGATACCTGGATGGCTTCCGCCGGACGCAGTTCCCTGACGTCATACGGGATCTTCTCCTGGATGACGGCCGGTTCAGTGGGCACCGGCTCGGTCTGCATACGCTCACTCTCCGACAGATAGTCCTCGATGTTCTTCTTCGGAAGATACTTGACCAGGCGAGTTTCCTTCCCCTCGGGGCCCAGGTTGTTGAAGGAAACCTTGTCCATCGCCTGCCTGGCCAAAAACAGCCCCAGCCCGCTCGCGTCATCGCCTTCAGAAGCCGCAGGGCGAAAGTCAGGGACCTGGCGGGGATCGAACGGTAGGCCCTTGTCCTTAATCACTATTTCCAATCCCAGGGGGATCTTTTGGCAAATGATGTCGAACGTAGCCGCCTCGTCCACCTCGAAGGCGTGCTGCACGACATTGGCGACCGTCTCCTCCACACCCAGGTCGATTTGGTCCAGTTCCTCTTCGGGAAAACCGAATTTGCGGCTCAACTCCCGCACACAGAGCTGAGCAATGGGAAGGTAGCTGATGTCGTTCGGAAGCGTGAGGCGTATCATCTCGGGCTTCGGCATTGGTGATGCTCCTTGGTGCACGGGGCCTGACTGACCAAGGCGTCTCGGGCGGACCGTCCCCGTCTGGCGATCCGCCTGTAAACAGCGCCAAGTGATTGCCGCGGTGAGACTATAGCACGGACACGCGGTTGACGGTTCGCAGGTTCGCAGGTTCTGGGTTCAGGGTTCGGGGTTCTGGGTTCTGGGTTCAGGGTAATCGGGGTGCGAGGAGTCCCTCCTCCCACTCCTGCCGGAGTGGGGGATTTTATTGCCTGTTTCCCGGGGGTGTC
>RPQK01000681.1 GCA_003819755.1 Acidobacteriota bacterium
CCTGCGGATCGGCCCGCAGCGCCGCGGCGACGGTGTATTCGTAATATCGACAGTAGCTCTCGGGAGTAAACCGATATGGACATCCGCCGTCTTCCCCGATGTCCGGCTCATTGCCCACTTCCCAGTACTGGATGCCGGATCCGCGCTCCTGGTAATGTTTGACCAGCCTGAAGACCAGTTGCTCCCACGCTCGGTAGTCGTTTGGCTCGACGACATCCTGATCGACCTTCGGGAACAACAGGCGAGGCTTGAAGGTCAGGCTCATGAGCGGCTTCGCGCCAGCACGAAGAATCAGATCAACTGAACGATCAAGCGTCTCGAAGTTGTACTTATCCGGGGCGGGGAGCAGGTCGAAATATTCCTGGACGAATAATCGGATCAGGCGAGGACGGAGAGCCCGCACTTCGGCGGCTCGATCCTCCCACATCGGCTCGGGGGAAAGACCGCCTTGCCCAAGCGCGAAGCGATCTATCTCAAGCGGGCCAAGCGAGCGGCCGAAATCGAGGGTGACCCGCGCCCTCTGTTGGCCGAGAACCGAGACACAGCACAACAGGGCGACCAAGATGAGAGGGGGCATGGCCGCAATCTTCGCGTCCGGCTGGCGGCCTGTCAAGCGGGGGACTGAACAGGGGGCGGAAGCCGGGCCCAGTTCCCCGACTGAACCGCTTGCGTTGTATCATCGAACTAACCGCTCACCGTTTGATGACTCAGCCATACAGGAGGCAGCTATGAAGATCGGCATTATCGGCGCCGGCCAGATCGGAGGGACGCTTACTCGTCGATTCGCAGCGCTCGGCCACGAAGTCTCTGTCGCCAACTCCCGAGGACCAGAGACGCTCAAAGCTCTCGCGGCGGAGACCGGTGCAAAGGCAGTCTCGGTGAAAGAAGCCGCTCAGGCCGGAGAAGTGGTCATTGTCACGATTCCTGAGGCAAAGATCAGAGAACTTCCGAAGGACCTCTTTGCCGGTGTCCCGCAAGGTGTCGTGGTTGTGGATACGGGCAACTACTATCCCCGTCACCGCGATGGCCGGATCAAGGAAATCGAAGACGGCATGACAGAGAGCCGGTGGGTTAGCGAACAGCTTGGCCGTCCGGTCGTCAAGGCCTTCAACAACATCTATGCCAAGCACCTGCTCGAGCGAGGACGACCCGCTGGCGCGGCCGGGCGGATCGCCCTGCCGGTAGCCGGTGACGATCAGCGCGCTAAAGCGGTCGTCCTTCGGCTCGTCGACGAGCTCGGGTTCGACGGGGTCGATGCAGGCGGACTTGATGAGTCCTGGCGCCAGCAACCCAGCACTCCCGTCTATGCCACAGATCTCGACTCCGAAGGTGCCCGTAGAGGACTTGCGGCGGCAAAACCGGGACGGAAAGCCGAGTGGCGGGCTACCGACAAGAGCCCGGGTACATTCATGAGTCCGGCTTGAGGTAGACAGTCCACCGAAGGGCACCACGTCGGTCGGCATCGGGGTCGGACCCGGTCGGACCTGGTCCGACCCTGACTCTGCTGACGCCCGCAGTCGCTCGAGCTGGTCCTCTTGCTCATTGACTTTCGCTATTATCTGGAGATCAGCTGTCTGGCCTCCTTGGTCGTGCATGAAGCTCCGCGCTCCGCCGGTGACCCGCCCGTGTCGAACCCGGTTCGTGGATCTAACTTCCTGCGGACGGTCTTCTACTCGCTTCCCTTCTGCATCAAGTTGGTCCTCAAAAAACGCAGCACTTTCGGCCAGGAATCGGCTTGGGCGCGTGCGTTGGCCCCAGGGGAACCGCCCAAGGCAAGCGAACCACCCCTGGAAGTCGTCGGCCTGTAAGCGCTAGCAATAGCGTGACCGGCGGATTCGTACGAGAGATGCTCGCAGCTGTGTTTGTGCTTGCGCTCCTTTAGTCTCGCAACAACCATATCGGCCATAACCGATGACGGCCACAGCTGGTCGTCTTTTCCTGAGAGCAGGAGCACAGGCCCGTTTATCTTTTCGACTGGTATCGCGGCTTTCTGAACAGCTTCTCTGTTTTCGAGACTGGCGAGGTACAGCGGCATCAGCACCATCTGATTGGCGGTGTTTCGTGCAGGCGCCATTGGTTTGTAAGGGACGTAATCGAGCGGTTTGCCGCCCTCGCTCCAGGATGACCCCGTTCCTCCTATGCCCTGCCACACCACGCTGCTTGGCGCATAGGCGACAACAGCTCTCAACTGAGGAGACCGGGCAGCTACGAGCAACGCTAGTTCTCCCCCTTTCGACCCGCCCATCACCGCAAGCCTGTTGGGATCGATCGTCTGTCTGTGCGCCATCCAATCGATCGCTTTCTTGAGATAGTCAACAGGTATTTCGACGAACTTTTGCGGAAGTCCCTCCATTCCAAAATAAGCGACGGCGAACGCAGCATAGCCGTGCGAAGCAAGCAACGCAGCCGCGTATTCCGCCGTCTGGATGCCGCCTTCGGATCCTCCCAACACCAGGATGCCGGGACAGGGACAGCCGGTTCCCGGCTCGTACAACTTCGCTACCAGTCCCCCCTCTCGGACCTCGAGCGATGTGACTTCAGGCATCACGAAGAGTCGTGTCAGGCTCGCCGACGCGACTCCTTTGCCTTCGATTTCCAGGTCGAGTTCCATCACGACAGGCGCCAGCGGCGAAGACCGGGCAGACTGATTTTGACTCGTGCCCAGTGTCTCCATGGACCAGAACAATCCCATGCCGTCAACGCCCGCGTAACTCCCTCGGACAGGCGCCTGTTTGTCCAGATCGACGGCGCCCGCTCTGTCCGCGACAAATTCCGCCTCGGATTTCCACGCCTCCCCGTGAAGGTCCTCCATCGTGGCGATCATCTTAACGGCCTGGTCGGGGAGAAGGCCGGTGATTCTTATCCAAACGCGCTGGTCCATCAAAGCCGTGGAGGGGTTTACGTGAATTGCCGGTCCGGCCAGAAGACCGGTTCCAAACGCGAAAGTCGATGCCACTAGAAACAGGGCAAGACCTAGTCGTCTTACGCCCTTCGTGGCGTCGCCATTCCTGGTGTCGTAAACTCGTGGCATTGTGTTGTCCTCCTCTTGTCAGGGGCGCCCTTTGAGACTCGCTGCGGCCGGAAATGGTTGCATTTCTGTCCTGGAACCCCTTGGAAACAAGAGAAACAGGCGGCAGCTGGTGCCCTTCGACCTTCAAGGGCGGATGGAACTTTGCCCGCGGCGGGGTAACGGGGCCGTGTCTAGCTCTGACACCCTGCACGCCACATCTATCCGGGAAACTTGCATGTACCGTTCTTAGAGGGGTTGGGCCGAGAGGTTCCGTCTCTACTCAGTGGGAGAAGCAGTGATCGTTTGCAGACCAGGGCTCGGTCCGCTGATCGTGTGTGTCCTTTTCTGTTTTTGCGCATCCTCCATATTTAGGAGGACAGAGCGTGAGAATTGAGCCATCAAAAACATCCACCTTGCGGATGGCGAACGCTCCGCCGGATGGCTGAGCGGGTGCATAGGAGGCGCAGAAGGAGAAGATCGCGGCAACCGTTATCCTTGCTAATGTTCTCATCATCAGCTCCTCAGCTTAGAACGCGAAAACGGGTCTGAAAATCGCTTCTAAGCCCCTTTTTCAGGCCTCTCAATCCGTTAACCTGCTGATAGGGTGTTAGATCATGAGGTCCGACCCTGACTCTCAGCATAGTAATCGAAGATCCGCGGATCACCGCCGATGAACTCGAAGGGGAGCAGGGGGGCCGGTCGCTACCAGCCATTTGAGACGACCCGTTGCCCGATCGACACAATGAAAGTGCCCGTCTCCGCCGGTAAAAAGCACAGTCGATCCAACGACAGCCGGAGATGAGGAGAGGTCTCCGTCAGTAAAGTAGCGCCATTTCAATCGGCCCGAACTCGCTTCCAGGGCATAGAGATTCCCGTCCTCACTGCCGGCATAGATGACGCCATCCACGTAAGCAGGCGTCGAGCGTATTTTTCCGCCGGTCTTGAAGCGACCATTCCAATTTGAAGTCCACTCCGTCGACCGGCTCTGCTGTCGTTCCATAGACACCGGTGTGCCTGGCGTCGCCTCGAAACATTGCAGTCTGGCCCGGAGCGAGGGTGAGCGCCATGCAGAAGATGATCGATGCTGTTCCTGCCAATCTGCTCTTAAGACTCACAGTGTCTCCTTCGTGGTTTTCCCGTCAAGTGGTCGATGGTCGAGCCGGCTGAGGGCGCCTACGACTTTTCGTACGTCGATCACGTCTACGATTATCCCGCCGTCGTCGAGCGCGAGGTGGCCGCTTTTCAAGCCTTCCTGGAACACCTCCGGCAGATCGACAGCCGCAGGACCGTCCTGATGATCCAGGTGGAGAATGAGCACGGGTGTTTCTGGCGGAAATGCCGGGACAACGGTTCAGGGAAACCAAGGATCTCGA
>RPQK01000682.1 GCA_003819755.1 Acidobacteriota bacterium
ACCCACTTTCCCGGTCGTGGTTATGACGGAAGTCGACCCGACCTTGGAGCAGGAATACTACCCACAGTCCGGCGATCCGAACCCTAAGGCCCGGCTGGGAGTAGTCGCGATTCAAAATGCGGAGATCCAATGGGTTGAGCAGGGGAAGTACCGCCCCGAGGATGAGATCCTCATCGTCAGGGTGACCTGGACGCCGGACAGCCGGGCTGTGATCTACCAGGTGCAGAACCGGGAGCAGACCTGGCTCGATTTGAACTCGTTTGAACCAGCCCGGAAGGCGGTGCGAAACCTATTGCGCGAAACTTCAAAAGCATGGGTCGACGTGCTCGGCCTTCCGGTTTGGCTCCCGGACGGGTCGTTCCTGTGGCAAAGCGACCGTAGCGGCCGGACCCACGTTTACCATCACGCCCCAGACGGTAAACTTTTGAACGCGGTCACTTCCGGCGACTGGCGAGTGTCCAACTTATACGGGGTCGACCCCAGGAATGGCTGGGTCTATTTCGCGGCGTATCGCGAGAATGCCGTTGATCAGCACCTCTACCGGGTCAGGCTGGATGGCAGAGACCTGAACCGGCTCACCGAGAAGCCTGGCACACACTCCGCCAACTTCAACGTCAGTTTCACCCTTTTCTCCGACACCTGGAGCGACACCAGGAACCCGCAGCGGGCTACCCTTTATCGGACCGAAAATGCCCAGCTGATTCGTCAGGTGACCGAACCCAGGGAGTCTGCCCTGAAGGACTACCGGTTGTCACCGGTCGAGTTCATGCAGGTGAAGGCGCACGACGGGTTTCCGCTGGAAGCCACGATGATTAAGCCGCCGGATTTCGATCCGTCACGGAAGTACCCGGTCCTCGTTTACACCTATGGCGGGCCTCAGGCCCCGACCGTGCGCAACTCGTGGGGAGGACGAACTTACCTCTGGCATGAACTGCTGGCCCAGCATGGATACATCATCTGGGGAATAGATCCCCGGGCCGCCAGCGGGAAGGCGGCCGAATTGGCATGGCCGATCCATCGCAATCTGGGCGAGTTTGAGTTGCGTGACATCGAAGCGAGCCTTGACTGGCTCAAACAGCAGCCTTACGTTGACGGTTCACGAATTGGAATCTGGGGATGGAGCTATGGGGGCTTCATGGCGGCCTATGCCCTGACTCACAGCCGGAGTTTCAAGGCCGGAATCGCCGGCGCGCCTGTCACCGATTGGCACCTCTACGACAGTATTTATACCGAACGCTACATGGGGCTGCCGGCGAAAAACCGCGAAGGTTACGAGAAGACCTCCGTCGTGAAGGCGGCCAAGAACCTGCACGGGAGGCTCCTGCTTTTGCACGGGCTGATCGATGACAACGTGCACCTGCAGAACTCGGTCATGTTGATGTACGAGCTCCAGCAGGCCGGCAAGGACTTCGATGTGATGTTCTATCCGAACAGCCGCCACGGCGTCAGCATGCCGACACTCGTGTATCACATGCGCAAACTGATGACGGAGTTCATTCTGAAGAACCTCTGAGTTGCCGCGGATCACGCGGATAAACGCGGATAACGCGGATGGACTCCATCCGCGTTATCCGCGTTTATCCGCGTGATCCGCGGGGCCCCCTACCTGAGCCAAATCGAAAATCGCGCCCCTCCGCCGGGCGCGTTCTCCAACGCAAACCGGAAACCGTGCTGGGTCAGGATTTCCTGGATAAGCGTCAAGCCGATTCCCTGGCCCTCGGCCTTAGTGGTGTAGAAGGGCGTGAACAGATGCTCCTGTACGTCCGAGGCAATCCCCGGCCCGCTATCCTCGATCACCACCTGGGGACCGCCTCCGCCGTCCAATACGCTGATAGTGATCGTTCCATCCTCCCCTATCGCCTCCATGGCGTTCTTCAGAATGTTCAGGAAAACCTGCTCCATCTGATTCTTGTCCATGGGAACGGGTACCGGACACAACTCGCCGTCCCACCTCAGGCAGATCCTCCTCTTTCTCAGTTCGGGTGCAAAAAGGGAACCGAGCTCTTCGAGGAGAGTCGGCACGTCGCAGGGCCGGAGTTCGGGAAACGGCAGCCGAACCACATCGGCGAAGCGGCGCGTGAAAGCGTTCAGGTGTTGAGCGCGCTGTCTGGCCACAGTGAGCGCCTCGCGGAAATCCTCACGGTCCTCCGCTGAAATCTGCGAAGCATAGTTCCCACAGGACTCGAGCAGGGAACTGATCGCGGCGACGGAATTGTTGACCTCGTGCGACATCATCCGGATCAGCTTCTCGTAGGCGCGCTTCTCTGAGAGCCGAAGTTCCTCCGTCAACTCTTCGAGCAGGATGAAGTTGCGGGGGAAGCCGCGGTCAAAGAACTCCGATCTCTGGCCCCGGATCCGCCGGTTGCCGTGCACGGACAGGACTCGCGATTCCCCGACCTTCAGCTCTTCGAGCGTGTTTCCGAGAGGGCCGAGCGTGCCGAGCCGGTTGCCGGTTGCCTGATCGGCCTTCTGCATGGCGAGGCGCTCGGCGCTGGGGTTCAGACCCGTCATCTTCCCGTCATAATCGAGAATGATGATGCCGGCTGGAGAGGCGTTGATCAGCTCATGGAGAAAGTAGTGCTGCTCGGTCAGCTTGAGTCTCTCCTCGCGCAGAGCTTCAATCATCCGATTGTAGACCCGGATCAACTGGTCCATTTCCGCCTGGCCGGTCTCGACGAAAGTGCAGGTGAAATCACGCTCATTCATCAACTCGGCGCCGGTTTGGATCAGCTGAAGCGGGACGAAGAAGGCCCGAATCAGGAGAACTCCCAGCACGATCGAGACGGCAAAAAACAGCTCGACCACGAGCAGCCAGATCCGATTGTCGTAAAAGACAAAGAGCGCCATCCCGGCCCATAAAAGGTGGATGACGACGAGATACCCGATGATCTTGGCGCGAAGGCTCACGACTGAATCCCGTACTTTTCGAGCCGGCGGTAGAAGGCCTGTCGGCTCATGCCGAGGGCTTCGGCGGCCTTTGAGATGTTGCCGGCGGAGCGCTCGAGCGTTCGAACGATCATCGCCTTCTCTATCTCGTCCATGGTTCCGGCGCCGGACAGTGGCAGAGACTCTTTCGGGCTCTCCTTGGGCTCCATTTCCAGGGCGGTCTCGAAGTCAGCCGGCTCGAGGCGATCCTGCCCGCTGATCAGGACTGTTCGCTCCATCAGGTGTTTTAGTTGCCGGATGTTGCCGGGCCAGTTCTGGCCCTGGAGCCATTTCAGCGCCCGCTCACTGACGCTCAGATTGCGGCGGTAGACGTTGCCAATATTCGAGAGAAAGTACGTGGCTAGCAACGGGACGTCCTGTGCCCGTTCCCGAAGAGCGGCGAGATGGATCGTGATCAGGTTGAGCCGGTAAAGCAGATCTTCCCTGAACTCCCCTTTCTCGACCATTTCAACGAGACTGCGGTTGGTCGCCGAAATGACCCGGACATCGACCGTTCGAGCGGTGCTGGAACCCAGGATTTCGTAAGTCCTGTCCTGCAGGACCCGCAGCATCTTCACCTGCGAGTTGAGATCCAGGTCCCCGATTTCGTCCAGGAAGATCGTTCCCCCGTTGGCGATTTCGAAGCGGCCCTTCCGGTCTTGGCGCGCGTCCGTGAATGCCCCACGCGCGTGCCCGAACATCTCGCTCTCAAACAGGGTGGAGGAAATTCCGCCCAGGTTCACTTTCACGAAAGGCCCGTTGCGCCGGCGGCTGTTCCGGTGGAGGGCCTCGGCGATCAGCTCTTTTCCGGTACCGCTCTCGCCCGTAATCAGGACCGAGGCGTCAGTACAGGCTACGCGGCCTACAAGGTCAAGGACCTTCAGGAACTTGGGGTCGCGGCCTACGAGGTTGCGAAAATCGAAACGGCAGTCGAGGTCCTCGCGCGTCAGAGGGCCTTCCTTGTTCGGCTTGACCCGGGAAAGCCCCAGAGCCGTTTGGAGAGTCTGGAGCAGCTGTTGGTTGCTCCAGGGTTTCGTAACGAAATCGGCGGCTCCCGCCTTGACTCCCCTCACGGCCAGCTCTATCGAGCCCCAGGCGGTTATCAAAACGACGGGCAGCTCGGTTTTTCTCTGCTTGATCGATCGCAGCAGCTCAAGGCCCTCTTCTCCGGTGGTTTTGCGGGAGAAGTTCATGTCCTGAATGACGAGCTCGAAGGGATGCCGGTCAAGGAGCTGCAAGGCTTCCCCCGGGTTCGCCGCCGAGCGCGACTCAAGTCCGTTCTGCTTGAGCAGCAACGCGAGCGACGTCCGAACTGAAGCATCGTCATCGACAATCAGGATCATAGACCTCACAAAACTGACAAACTGACAAACTGACAAACTGACAGACTGACAAACTGACAAACTGACAAACTGACAGACTGACAGACTGACAAACTGAAAGACTGACAAACT
>RPQK01000683.1 GCA_003819755.1 Acidobacteriota bacterium
GTGCGCACAACGATGCCAACATGCTCTCGCTAGGCCAGCGGCTCGTGGCAGTGGATCAAGTCGTGCCGATATTGAACGTTTGGCTTTCCACCCCGTTCGACGGCGGACGGCACCTTGCGCGAATCAGGGAACTGGACGAGGGGTGAGTTGCAAGCTCGGTAATCGCTCTGACCACAGAGACACAGAGGACACAGACAAAAGCCGGAACTCGCTTTCTCCGTGTCCTCTGTGTCTTTGTGGTCAAAGAGATTACCGGGCCTCCACCTTCATCTTCAAAATCGTCAGCGAGTGCTTCGGGAACGTGTAATTGAAGGTGTTGCCGGCCAGTGAAACCGTCGCCGTGCGAGTGGCTGGCCGGACTTTGGTATCGGCCCCAAAAGTGTGGACAGTTTTCAGGTCCGGGTGGTTCATCTCCCAGACCTCCACCTGCGCGTTCGGCCGCCCCTCGACGTTCTCGATCGCAGCCGAAATGTCCTGCTTCTCGCTTCGATTCAGCACGTTCAGGTAGACCATTCCGGTCTTTGGGTCATGCGTACCGGAGACATCGAGATAACCGAGGGGCGCGCGGTTTCCGATTTGGTAGGTCGGCGAGCTGACGAGCAGATCAAGCGAGCGATGACCTCGCTGCTTCGCGTATTCGGCGATCGGGAAGTAAATCGGCTGGAGGAACAACCCTTCCTTGTTGGTAAAGATCGGAGCAATGACATTGACGAGCTGGGCGAGGTTGGCCATCTTGACGCTGTCCGCGTGGCGGAAGAAGGAATTGAAGAACATCCCCATCGCCAGGGCGTCCTCGTAGTTGTACTGCTCTTCGAGCCCGGTTTTTCCCAATGCAAACTCGGTCCCGCCAGTGGCCCGATACCAAACGTTCCACTCGTCATACGCGATGTAAATCGGCCGTTGGTCGGGCCGGCCGGACTGGACAGCCCGGATCATGCCCTCGACGATCTCGATGCGCTCATCGATGTCCTGTGAAACGGCGAGAAACCGCTCAAAATTGTTCTCGCGGTTTCCGATGTAGGTATGCAGAGAGATGTAGTCAATTTCGCCCCGCAGTTTTTCGAGCACCGCCCGGTTCCACCCGATCCAGTCGGCGTTCCCCCGGAAATTGCTTGATCCGCTGGCGATCAGCTTGATCGAGTCATCCACTCGTCGCATCGCCTTCGCGGCTTCGAGGGCGAATTTCGTGTAGTCCTCCGCATTTTTGTGTCCCAGCTGCCAGGGGCCGTCGATCTCGTTGCCCAGGCCCCAGTATTGGACTTTCCATGGATCCTTGCGCCCGTTCTTGCGCCGCTGCTGTGCCCAGTACGTGTCGCGGGTTTCATTGCAGTATTCAACCCAGTTGCGTGCATCCTCGATCGTGCCCAACCCGGCGTTGATGCAGACGTACGGTTCAAAACCGAGCTTCTCGCAGTAGCGGAGGAATTCGTCGGTGCCGAACGTATTCGGCTCAAGCGATCCCCAGGCGCCTTCCGGCCGAACCGGGCGCTGATCGCGAGGGCCGACGCCGTCCTTCCAGTTGTAACCCGAGACGAAATTGCCGCCCGGCCAGCGGAGGAGCGTTACACCGAGTCCCTTGGCGGCGTCCATCACGTCTTTGCGGTAGCCCTCTTCGTCCGAGAGCCGGCTGCCCGGTTCGTAGATTCCGCCGTAAATGCATCGTCCCAGGTGCTCGGCAAAGTTGCCGAACAAGTGAGGATGCACCTCGCCGATCACCCGATCGGTGTCGATTTTGATGCGGGCTTGGGCGGGTTGAGTCTGCTGAGAAAAACCGAATGTGGCTCGGAGCAACAAGCGTTCTACTTCGGCTTTATCTACCGGGCGCAGTTCCACGCGCCTTACGATGATTTCCGCCCCCTCAGACTGAATTTGAATCTTGCCCGCCGTGTGGGAGCAATTGGTACCGTGATTAACCACCACTCCATTGACAATGTTCACGATGGAGCTGCCGTCACAGACAACCTCCGACCGATTCCACTCTCCAACCGGTTTCTCGACGTCCGATCGGCCGCGGAATCCGAGGACATCCTTCCATTGAGGATCTCGCCCGAACCAGTTGAATCGGCCTTGGTCACGAGTCACGGCTTTATCACCCGGTTTCCAATACAGCTGTCTGTCTTCCCCTGAGCGTGCCTCGACCGTGAGCGAGGGCCGGTTCGCGCCTGCGACCAGGATGATGTCGCCGCAGCCGCCTTCAATGACCTGGTGCTCGATTGATTCAAGCCAGCACTGGCCGGCCGCGCCGTCCGCACCGACACCGTGGACCAGAATGCCGCTGTCACGAGCGGCGTTCTTCCGTGGCTCGAAGGTCGCTCCTCCCCATTTCCACTCGACGATCAGATGGTAATCGCGGAACGCATCCCGGGTCGTGATTGCGCCCCAGTCCTCGCCTGAAATCCGAATCTGGCCGTCGACGACGCGGAAGACCCCCTTCGGGTCCTCGTAGCGGCTGGTTTTCAGGTAAGTGTAGAAGTTGTCGAGGTTCTTTCCGTTGAACAGGACCAGCGGGGCGGTCGGCTGTTTCGGGCTGGGCGGATCAGAGGCCCGAAGGGCCGGGCAGATGAAGAGAAAGAACAGGACGACGGAGCCAGAATATTTGCGCACGAAACGATTCCTCCAACAGATTCAATGCTCCCATTCTTTCACGAATTTGTAATCCTTTCTCCCTCCATGGTAGAAAAGCCTTAAGAATCATGAACATCGATAGCAAGCTGGCGGAGTTGAAGAGACGGGACGCGGCTGCCGAGGAAGGCGGGGGAACCGAGCGGATTGAGAAACAGCACCAGGCCGGTAAGTTGACAGCCCGCGAACGGCTTCACTTCCTGCTCGATGACGGCACGTTTGAAGAGTTGGATCGGCTGGTGGTGCACCGCTGTTCGGACTTCGGCATGGGGGACAAAAAGATTCCAGGAGACGGTGTCGTCACCGGGTACGGAAAGATCCACGGCCGCCTGGTCTTCGTCTTTTCGCAGGACTTCACGGTCTTCGGCGGAAGTCTCTCCGAAACCTATGCCGAAAAAATCTGCAAGATCATGGACCTGGCCATGAAAAACGGGGCTCCGGTGATCGGCTTAAACGACAGTGGTGGAGCCAGGATCCAGGAGGGAGTGGTGAGCCTGGCCGGTTACGCCGACATCTTCCTCCGCAACACGCTGGCCAGCGGCGTGATCCCCCAGATCTCGGCCGTAATGGGTCCGTGCGCCGGAGGAGCGGTCTATTCACCGGCCATCACCGATTTCATCTTCATGGTCCGCAAGACCAGCTATATGTTCATCACCGGCCCAAACGTAATCAAAACGGTGACCGGCGAAGAGGTCACCCAGGCGCAACTCGGAGGGACAGAAACCCACAGCACCATCAGCGGGCTCGCCCACTTTGCAGCGGCAAACGACGAAGACTGCCTGGCCGCGATCCGACGGCTGATGACTTTCCTACCGTCGAACAACACCGAGGATCCTCCGTGGCGGGCGACGGAGGACAGCCCTGATCGGGTCGAACCGGCTCTCGAGCAGTTGATACCGTCCGACCCGAACCTGCCGTACGACATGAAGGAATTGATCCAGCTTGTCGTCGATGAAGGAGACTTTCTGGAGATCCAGCCTCAGTTCGCCCGGAACCTGGTTATTGGGTTCGCCCGGTTGGCAGGTCATCCGGTCGGAGTTGTCTCCAACCAACCTTCGGTCCTGGCCGGCACCCTCGACATTGATTCCTCGGTCAAAGGCGCGCGCTTCGTCCGCTTCTGCGACGCGTTCAACATTCCGCTCGTCGTGTTTGAGGATGTGCCCGGGTTTCTGCCGGGCGTCAGCCAGGAGCACGGCGGAATCATCCGGCACGGGGCGAAACTTCTGTACGCCTTTGCCGAGGCGACGGTGCCGAAGCTGACGGTGATCACCCGCAAGGCTTACGGCGGCGCCTACTGTGTGATGGCGTCCAAGCATATTCGGGCCGACGTCAATCTGGCATTCCCAACAGCCGAGATCGCCGTCATGGGTCCGGAGGGCGCCGTCGAGATTCTGTACGGCAAACAGCTTCAACAGGCAGGTGAACAGCGCGAGGAGATCAAACAGGCACGAGTGGCCGAGTTTCGTGAGAAGCTGGCCAACCCCTACGTCGCCGCCGAGCGCGGTTATGTCGACGAGGTGATCGAACCGAGCCAGACACGGCCGAAACTGATCCGCGCCCTCGAGATGTGCGCTAACAAGCGGGATACCAACCCGCCCAAGAAACACGGGAATATACCGTTGTGAACCGAAAAGACCTCAGGGACCCCAGAGACCCCAAGGACTGGGTATTCTCTTTGTCCTTGGGGTCTCTGGGGTCCCTGCGGTCTTTTCGGTTCACACTAAACAGTCAGAAAAACACTATCGATGTTCAAAA
>RPQK01000684.1 GCA_003819755.1 Acidobacteriota bacterium
ACGACTGCGAGGAGAGGTGACTCAGGTTGCGTCACTCGGTGAAGAGTTGACCCAATTGAACATCCAGCTGCGTGTGGAGGTCATCCAGGGACAAGCGGGCGAGGTGCGGCTCGCGCTTCCCGAAGGTCTGATCATCAATCAGGTCTCCGGTGCTGCGGTGGCGGACTGGCAGACGAAGGCGGGGGTGCTCGTCATCTCCTTCCTCGAACCGGTCCAGCGTGAAACCCGCTTGGTGATAGCCGGGGAACGGCCATCGGCCCGCGACGGTCAGATCGGGATTCCTGTTGTCCGGCTCGAAGGCGTGGAGCGAGAAACAGGCGGCATCGGCGTGGAGGTGCTCGGTGCCGGTGAGATCGGGACGCGGGATGCGGTGGGGCTGCAGGAAGTAGCGGCCGCCGACCTCGGAGAACCGGTCTCCTCGCGAGATTCCCCTTCGCTGGTGGCCTTTCGGTTTCGCCCGTTTGAACCGCGCACGGCACGATCCCTCACGGTGAAGGTTTCGCGGTATACCCCGCAAGCCCTGCTCACCGCCAATGTAGAAGAAGCCCGATTCGACGTCCTCCTGAGCCCCGAGGGCAAGGCGCTGATTCATGCCCGTTATGCGGTCCGCAACAATCAGCGCAACTTCCTCAAAGCCACACTCCCGTCTGGCGCAGCCTTTTGGAGTGCCTCTTTGCGCGGAAAACCAATTCGGCCGGGCCGTTCCCCGGACGGCGCCCTTTTGCTGCCGCTGGCCAAGGGCCGGGCGGGAGAGCAGACGGAGCTTTTCCCGGTCGAGCTGCTGTACCTTGACAGGAGTGGAGCGTGGTCCGAGGAGAAAGGGCAGGCGAGCGTTAAACTGCCCGCCCTTGATCTTCCGGTCTCACGGACGGGGCTCCAGGTCTACCACTCGCCGGCATACCGCCTCGCGCCGCGACCGGGAGCTTTCCGCCTTGAGCCCTTTGCCCCGGCTTCTTCCGAGGCTTTTGATCGGGTGGGCGAAACGGATACGCCATCGGCACGGGCGCCGGCCTCTGCTCCAGCCTTGCCTAACCAGATGGCGATTCAGGCTCTGGCCGACAAGTTTCAGGGCGGCGCGCGTTCCGGCAGAGGGGGAACTCTTCTCCCGGTCAACACCCCGTTTCCGGCTCTCGGGCCCTCCCTGTTCTTCCTGTCCGAGTTGACGACTGAGAACCAGACGCCGGTTCTCGAGCTCGAGTACGAGAAAACGAAGAAGCGAGGTGGACTATGAGCAGCGACAAAGATAGCGCGAGTCTGCGGTCTTTCCTGGTCAGCCGTCAGCGGTCAGCGGTCAGCTCTCTCGTCTTGCTTCTACTCGTCGTCGCTACGGCATTCGGTCAGCAGAATCCCGGCGCTGTGGGCATGGTTACGCTCCCGCTCGATGAGTACAACCGTCTGCTTGACCAAACCGGTCAAAGGGCTAAGACGCCCTCTCAGCCTCCCGTCCCTTTCGCATTGTCCGAAGCCCTGTTTGAGCTGAAGGTCGGAGACCAGTCGGCCAGGGGCCGGCTGATTCTGAAGGGGGAACTCTTGCAGTCAGGCGTAATCAAGGTGCCTTTGTGCTGGGATACGACGATCCTCAGCGCCGAGTCAGGCGGGACTCCTTTGCCGCTGACCTTGGAAGGGGCCAGCCACGTCGCCCTTCTGACCGGGCCGGGGCCTTTCGAGATCTTCCTGGAAACCATCATCCCCGTCTCAATCGAGGCTGGACAAGCTTCTTTGCGGCTTGTCGTTCCCTGGGCTGGCAGCACCCGGCTCAGCCTCGATCTTCCCGGCGATCACACCAATGTTCAGCTGAATCCAGGTCTCATAACCTCCAAAAAGGGCCTCGAAGCACGAACGTCGGTCGAAGCTAGCCTGGTTCCCGGCAGTCAGACCAAAATACAGTGGACCACGCGGGAAATGCCCGTCCCGCCGGTCGCGCGCGAGACTCGCTATATCTCCGACGTGAAGACCCTGGTCACGGTTGGAGAGGCGGATCTCCGGTTGACGGCTCTCGTTGATACCACAGTCGTTCAGGGCGATCCCTCCGAGTTCGAGCTTCCGGTCCCACCGGGATACGAAGTGACCGAGACGGCGGGTAACTCGCTCGCCTCGACTGATGTCAGATCCGGCCTCGTCGTGCTCAAGACCAACGAGCCGACCCGCCGCAGTCACCAGTTTCTGGTCAGCATGGAGCGCTCTCTGCAGGGGGTCCAGGCGGAAGCTCCGTTACTTGGTCTGAAGGGTCCGCAGCGGGAGACCGGAGAGATTCTCGTCGAGGCGGCGGGAACCATGGAACTGACGGCCGCAGAGAGCGGCCAGTTACGGCGCATGGACGTCAGGGAGGTGAATCCGGCCCTGCGGTCGCTCGCGAAGGGGAGTCTGCAGGCTGCTTTCCGGTTTCACCGCAACGGCGCCCAGCCTGCAGGGCCGGTTGCCGGCCCGGATGGTCAGAACCGGCTGATGCTGAGCTGGACCCGCTTCCCGGAGACGCAGGCTCTCCCGGCCGCGGCTGAGCGAGCGGAAGTAACGACTCTGGTGACGTCCGAGGGAAAAACTCTGACGGAAGTCGCCCTGGTCGTTCGCAATGAGGCGCAGCCTTTTCTGAAGGTCGGCCTGCCACAGGGCGCGAGTCTCCTGACGGCCGAGGTTTCGGGCGAGAAGGTGAAGCCGGTCGAAGGAACGGATGGCATTCGGGTGCCTCTGCTTCGAGCCGGGTTCCGGCCGGAGGGCCCCTACATTGTCTCGTTCGTTTATTTCAATCCGGGCGCGGCCTTCGGTAAAAGTGGAAACTCGGAGCTCGTCCTGCCTCGCTTGGATCTCCCGATGAACGTCCTGCTATGGGAAGTTTTCCTGCCCGATCGCTTCTCAGTAAAGGACTTTGCCGGGAACGCGGTGCCTCAGGCCCTCTACGCCTCTGGCGACTGGCCGCTGCAACCTCTGCTCGCTCTGTACGGCGGAGTCGTCAATGTTCAGCACGGGGCCTCGTCTGCAGGAAGCAGGGGAATAATTCAAGGCGTGGTCACGGATCAGACGGGCGCGGTTCTCCCAGGTGCAGAGGTCATCGTCACAGAGGAAACCAACGGTTCACGCCAAAAAGCCGTCACGAATGACCAGGGGCGTTGGGCGGTTGTCGGTCTTGCGAGTGGTCCGGTGTCGGTATCGGTGACCATGCCGGGTTTTAATACGAGCCGTCGGACTTTTCAGTACGATTCCGGGAAGCCGGCACAGATTGACGTGGGTCTCGACGTTGGTTCCGTGAGCCAGACGATTGAGGTCAGCGCGCAGGGTAGCCCGTCTTCGATCAGAATTGACGGCGGCAAAGCAGGGGCGCAGCCACAGACGGCCCCGTCGGCCAATGTCTCCAACCTGCAGCGCCGGGTGGCCGGCGTTTTGCCGATCGGAGTGGAGGTGCCGAGGGCAGGGAAGGCGTACCGTTTCGTCCGCCCCCTGGTTCTGGACGAGGAGACCCGAGTCTCGTTCAAGTACAAGGTGCGGTAGCGATTAGTACGCGGACGAGTGCCCGCCGCGCAATCGTCCGCGTCTTCCGCGCTCCTCTTCCGTGTCGTTCCGCAGGATGGGATAATGATCTATGTCTAAGCTAACCCCTGTCTGTCTATCCCTGTTTCTGGTCGTCGGGCTGCTGCCTGCCCAGACGCCGCCGGCACAACCGCCTCCGGCTCAGACACCGCCTGCGCAGTCGCAGCCTTCGCAGACGACACCTCCGGCGCAGACGACACCACCAGCTCAGACGGCTTCCCCCACGGAGGTGAAAGCCGCCGAGGACCTCATCCAGCTGATGGACATGAGATCGACTTTCAACCAGGGCAAGGAAGCGATGATCAAGGCACAGGTCCAGTCAAATCCGGGTCTCGTGCAGTTCGAGGACCTGATGCGGCAATTCCTGGACAAGTATCTGACCTGGGAGCAGGTGAAAGGCGAGTATGTCCGGATCTATACGGATACGTTCACGGAACCCGAGCTGCGGGAACTCATCCAGTTATACCAGACGCCCACGGGCAAGAAGCTGTTGGGCTCAATGCCGGAGATCATGAATCGAAGCATGCAGGTGACGCAGAACCAGCTTCAGCCGCATCTTCCGGAGCTGCAGCAGCAGATCATGGCCCGAGTCCAGGAACAGCAGAAAAAACAGCAGCCGGCGCCAGGCCAGGGACAACCGGGGCAAGCACAACCGGGTCAGGGACAACCGGGGCAGGGACAGCCGGGTCAGGGACAACCGGGTCAGTCCCAACCGGGGCAGCAGCAAGGCCAGCCGCAATCTCCGCCTCCCTCTCAGCCCCAGTCCCAACCCAATCCGCCGCGTGAGTAATATTCGAAACAGTGCCGCAAACCCGCCCTGCGGCGCTGTTTCATTTGCTCGAAACGCAGCC
>RPQK01000685.1 GCA_003819755.1 Acidobacteriota bacterium
GGCCGGACTCTCCAGAGTCCGGCGCGTACATCGTGCAACCAGCCATCATCCACGCGCCGGACTCTGGAGAGTCCGGCCACGATAAAAGCCCGTCGACACGCTTGATTTTTTCACACCTTCTGAGCGCTCAGCGGGCAGCGGGCAGCGATGACCCGACCGTGTCTCGCCTGACACTTGTGTCAGGACGGCGACAATGCCTGCAAGGCGGAAAATCGTGCCCTGTGCGGGCCTCATTCTCCTGTGGTGGTTGGCACCGTCGATGCGTATCATTGGCACCGATGACAGCCAAGGCCTATCGCGAATCTGTTTGGTTACAAATCGGCCTCTTTCTGATCCTCTGTCCGGCGCTCGGGCAGCAACCGGCCAAGGTCGACCGAACCGAGGTACCCGCCGCCGGTGCTCAGAAGGTCCTCTTGACCATCTCCCAGTTCGGCCGGTATTCGATAATGGCCACGGGCGACGAGGGAACAGGTCTTCAGTTGGTTGACCGGATGGCGGGACCCGGGCCTGTTTCGGGCAAGCCGGGAGAGGAGAACGGCCGTCTCGATCTCTTTCTGGACCGAGGCGAATATCGCATCCTGACGAACGGTCACCCTGGGGCCACCGGAAAGGCAAGCATCGTTGTCCGGCCCTTCGCGGAGAAGAATGATACACCGCCTTCGCTTCTTGTCGATTTTCGGGAAGTGGAATCTTCCCTCGCGGACTTTGAACAACGCTCCTACTGGATTGAGGTCAAGCAGCAACGCCGCGTTCTGCTTGAGGCCGCCGGGCGAAGCCTCGGCGATTTGCGGCTTTGGAAAGACGGGAAGTGGCTGGTGGAGACGACACCGAGCACGCAGGTGGTCCAGGCGCGGCCTGGGCGCCCGTTGCTTGTATGTCAACTCTCGGCCGAGCTCGATCCCGGCCTCTACCTGCTGACCGCCTACGGCCGACCGCCACAGCCCTGGGCGGAGGATAGCCAGGAGCACCCTCTTTACCTGCGGTCCGGCATTCCCCGTCTCGGTCTTGCCCTGCGTAAACGCTTCGTTTCGAGTCGTTTCGGAGTCGATCGTTTCCTGGTTCCGGGCAGGGCGAACTACTTCCGCCTCGAACTTCCAGCTGCAGCTCCCGCCTCGGTGGGTGTCGCGCCCTTCGATCCGCAGGTTCCATTCAGCGAGCAGCGGGTGGAAGCGCAGACTACCAAGAAGAGTGTCCCTCCGGTCGCCGAGCTATGGGCAGGCACTCAGGAAAACGACCACGTCGTCACGGTGAAAGCGGAGCCGGGGCAGGGGTATGTCCTGCAGTATTTCGAGCACCTCGAACACCCGACCCTGCAGGGTCACGGTGCCTTCTGGTTGTCCACGACCCACCTCGGGCACCCGGGCGACTCCCCCGACGCGACCGGGATCCTGGTGGAAAACCGACCGGACGGACAGCGGCGGCTGGTGGCGGGTCAGGGCTTGGAACTGGGTCTGAAGACCGCCTGGAAACGCAGCATGAATCTCCTCACGACTCAGCAACTCTTCCTCCAGATAAAGGAGGCAGGGGAGTATCTGGTTGCAGGGGAGGGAATACCGGCCCAATTCCGAATTGAACCTTTCTTGTTGAGTCAGCCCGCTAACTACCGCGCACCCGAGTTTCGCGCTTCCGGCTCAGGCTGGAAGCTCGGCGCCGGCTGGCACGTGCTAACCGTTCAGCCCAGCCGCAAAGGTGTACTGAACTTGACGATTCGATCGAACACCTGGCTCGACTATGCCTTGAGCGTGACGGGCCTCGGGGGCGAGCCTTCACTTCGGGCGACCCACGCGGCTGTCCGCTTTCCGCAGGTTGCGCTTCAGCAGGGCTTCTCTTACACCCTCTTCATGACCGGCGGCACTCCGTACGGGACGATCCTCCGGCGCCTGCCCTTGGACCTCACTGATCCGCTGGCCCTGGCCGTTGAGCCAGGCGAGGAGGTCGAGGTGCCTTTTCGAGCCGGGGAAGCGGGTATGTTGCGCGCCGAAGCAGAGGATGGCGGGTTGCTCGAAGTGTCCGTGGACCGCGGAGTGTGGCAGACAGCCGCGCCTGTCGAACCGGGCTCCCATAGCGTGAAGGTCCGGCATTCCAAGCCAGAAACCATTTGTTCTTCTCTGTTCTTCCAGCCTCGGCGTCTAGATCCGGCTTCACCGTTGCCCTCGCTCTCGCCCGAGGCCCTTGCCACGATTCCTGACTTCCCGGTGTTGAACGATGCGAAGCCGCAGTTCCTGGACCTGGGCCGCCGTTCGCAGGCCACTTTCGTCGTGAACGCCGCGCGGCCCGGTCTGTACCAACTGGAATCGACCGGGCTGCTCGCGACGAAGGGGGTCTTAAGAAGCCGAACGGTCCCTGCTTACGCATCTGAATCTGAGAACGGGACAGGGCGGAATTTTTCGCTCCGGCAGTACCTGACTCAGGGTGATTACCAGCTCTCGGTTGCCACCTTGGGAGAATCGGCCGGGCACCTGGGAGTCCAGCTGAAGCGGACCCAATCAATCAGCGGCGGGTTTCTGACTTCCTCGGTCCCAGCCCGGATCTCGCTTCCCGCCACGCAATCAGTGACCTACTACTTCAAGATCACGGATCGGGCTGAATTCCGCCTGCGGGCCTTCGGTGCAGGAAGGACCCTCCGATGCCGGTTGGAGGACAATGAAGGCTGGCCCCTCGTTCCTCCCGGCGTCGAGGCCGACATTACACAGATATTCGATCCCGGGACCTATCGCCTGATCATCCTTCCTGAAATGACGAACGCTCGGGTCATCGCCGGCGTGGAGGCTATACGGCGTCCGAGGATCTACCAGGGTCGGGGTCCTCACAGTATTCCTCTCGCGCGGACGGTCCAGGCCGTCTGGATGGAACCGGCGGCCGGACAGGAACGCCTTCCGGATGTCTGGGAGTTCACTCTTCCAGCCGCATCTCAGGTGAGCATTCAGCTGAGCGGCGAAATGCAGGCGGTGCTGCGGGCAAAGACCAGCCAGTCAAGCGGGTCTGCGGCGCCTCAGGCGGCGTTTGTCCCCCCCGAGAGAGGCTGGCAGGGGGCGCTAAGCGCCGGCCTATACAGCCTGGAGGTCATGTCGACCCGCGTGAACAACCGCGCTCCTTACCGCCTGGCGGTTTCGCCGACGCATTTGATGACAGGAATGAGTCGGGAAGTCAGTGCGCCTGGCCAGGTGCCGATCTCCGTGGGGGACCATGGCACGATTGAGCTCTGGTCCTTCGGGAACACCGACGTCCGGGGAAGACTGTACGACCGGGACGGAAACCTGCTGGCGAGCAATGATGATCGGACGGACGACTGGAACTTCCAAATTAATCGGTCACTTACGCCGGGCGAGTACTCGCTGAAAGTCGATCCCGTCGGGGTGGAAAAGGCGCTCTGCACGGTCGCGATGCGTACCCCGGATCAGGACGAGAAGGGAGAGCTGACCCTCCCGGTCAGGCAAGATGTGAACCTGGGACGGCGAATCTTGGTGTTCCCGTTTCGTCCTGCCGCGGATGCCAGCCTGTTAACGCTCCGGGCGTCGGCACGGGACAGCCTTGGCTTGTCGCTCGAGGCCCACTTCGGCCAGGGATGGCAGCTCGTCGGAGCTCGATACGGACTTCAAGCTGAGCTGTCTGTTCCAGTCGCCGGTCACGAGCCATCGACACAGCCTCGCTACCGGCTGAAATTATGGTCTCTGGACCAGCGGCCGACCGTCGCTACCATGATCCTGCAATCCGCCGCCTTGACGGCGTTACCCGAAAGCCAGTTGGCCGACGGAGTAGCTCTGACGGCGATACCCGACAGCCCTCTGGCGTTTGCCTGCGTTCGGATCGACAGGCCGGGTGTCTTTCAGGTCGACTCTGCTTCGTCAGATCTTCTCTGGTCGGGTGATTCGGCAACCGCCTGCGCGCCTGCCGAAAACCGGTTGGTGGTGGCGAAGCCGGGACTCCTCATAGCGACCAGAACCAGGAGGGCCGAGCCTTCACCCACTGCAAAGGCCCGAAGGGTGGTGCTGCAGCCAGGCGCCGGAACTTATTTGCACTATCGCCACGGGATGACCTTAACGTGTGATCTGGCAGACGGCGGACCGGGCCCTGTTCTGTTACGCGCCATTTCCACCACGGGCCAGCCGGCGGTGCGGCTGCAGAACCTCTCTGGAGGCGGGGGCAGCCGCGATAAAGGAAGTAGCAGGTGGACAGTCTCCGAACACTCTGCGATCGCGGCAACTCTGGGCGCCGGCATCGGGGTGGCCGAATTGTGGTCGTCGGAACCGAGCGACGACACCCTCGTGGTGAGAGTCGAGCCATTCCATTTCGGGGAGCCACAGTTGGAGCCGGCGCCTGCGAACGGGGATGGCGAGGTTCAGGCCCAATCGGCAAAGCGGTTCA
>RPQK01000686.1 GCA_003819755.1 Acidobacteriota bacterium
ACCAGGTGATTCGCAACTATCTCCAATGCCAGGGGACCGTGAGCCAGGAGGTGCTCAATCAGGGGCTTTCACTGGTCGCCAAGCTACGAAAGTTGGCAGATAGCGCCGAACCAAGGCCGGATTCGGTTACACGCGGTGTGAGAATCAGCCATCACAGCCCCGTCGACGAGCTCGAGGCGTCCCTGATTGCCGCTACGGCCCTCGAAGATTTCTCAGCGGCCATGCAGAAGGCCAAGGCAACGCGGGAACCGAGACTCAGCTTTCTCTCGTATCTGAGAATTGCCCGAATGCTGGCATATCGCAACTAGTATCGTGTTGCGGAAACAGGTTGACCTCCGCTTTGTGAGGTCCGTTAGGACCTCATACGGGAAGTAGGTCAACCCATTTCCACAACACGTGGTCCTGCCTAAGACCCGGGAAACTCGGTTGCCCAGTTCTTCCTCATAGCCGCGTTCCAAGTTGAGCAGGGTCTCCTCGGGGTGAGGCCGCTCCGGCTCAATGGGCGCGACTCAGCTGGAAACTTTTGCAGCCGGTTGCGCGTACTCATTTCTAACCGGCCCCGCTTGGCCCGAGGAGAATGCCAACGTGGACACAATGACCGCCCGTTTTGATGCCGACCTTCCCTCGCGCGACGCCGAGCTTCGGAAAATGGACCGCCGGATATTCCTTGCCTGTACCTTCTACACGGTCCTTGCCACGCTTGTCTGGCTCTACTTTGTCATCTCTCAGCGGGACGGCGGAGTCCTGTTCCGCCAGTACAATATCACTTGGGAGTCAGTTGCCTCGGTACTCGGCGCAATCTTTATCTTCTGGTGCGGCTGGAGCGGGCTGTGGTACTGGATCAAGCGGCGGTTGCTGCGGAGGCTGGGGCTAAGCAAGGAGGAGCTTGACGCGGTTTTTTCGACCCGCGACGGCGACTTCCGTCTTCAGGAATTAACCGCCAAGTACCCGGAGCGGAAGATCCGCATCCTGGACATGATCGGCCGCCGGGGACGCGCCGCGATCATGGCGACCGTCGGATTTGTGATCCTCTATCTCGCGATCCGCAAGTCGCCTGGGCCCGAGTCCCTCGCCTTCGGCATACAGAACAATTTCTTCGAGTCCCTGGTCTTCGGCTGGTGGATGATCCTGACCTACTACTCTAACGGTTTCCTCGGCAAGGTCACCTACGGAGCCCAGGCTCGCATCATGGATGGAAGGCTCGCGAGGGCCAACTGCCTTCTGATCGGGACCCTTTGGGGAATGTTCAAGTTCGTGATGATCCCGATCGGAATTCAGCTCGGCGCCGTTTTTCCTTCCGAGTACTATGCCGTGCTGTTTCTTTTCATCTGGATCTCCTACCTGGTCGGCGATACGGCGAGCGAAGTGGTGGGATCGATGTGGGGCAGGCAGAAGCTCCGCGTATGGGGCGTCGGTGAGGTCAATCGCAAATCGGTCGAGGGTACGGTCGCCTGTTTCCTGGGCGCCTTTCTGGTCTGCGTCTGGGGGGTCTACTCCCATGATCTTTCCGTCGCCTGGTTGGCGCTGGCCTTGGTTATCGGGATCTCCAATACCCTGGTGGAACTGTGGTCCCCCCGCGGAACGGACGATTTCCTTCTCGCCACCAGTAACGCCCTCCTCTGCTTGGGCTTTGGCGCCTGGTTCCTGTAGTTACTCGTCACGAACGGGTCCTCGACGCCGTCCGTTTCCCTGTTTCGGGCGCGGATTTGTTGAGCCTCGGGACCGCGACCGGGTATTCATTCGCCCCGTCGGCCGCGTGTTCCGACGGCTCCGTAGTGCCTGGCTTCCGTGAAGGGTAGAATCGACGGCATGTCCAGAAACACTTGCAGAATGTCGGCACTTCCCGGGTTGGCCCTCATCCTCGCTTTTTCCTTAACCTATTCAACTCGTGGGCCGCTTGGCTCCGCTGGCCACTTACCCAAGATCTGCTATCTCTTTTCCTACTTCACCGGAAACGGCGAAGACGGTCTGCATCTGCTCTGGAGCAAGGATTCTCTCCACTGGGAAACGCTTGGCGCCGGTAAGAGCTTCCTCAGGCCGGAGGTGGGCGAATCGAAGCTGATGCGCGATCCGTGCATTTTGCAAGGCTCGGATGGCACCTTCCACATGGTGTGGACGACGGCCTGGGCAGGGAAGACGATTGGTTACGCCTCTTCCCGCGATCTGGTTCAGTGGAGCGAGCAGAAGGCCATCCCGGTGATGGGTCACGAGCCGGACGCTCAGAACTGCTGGGCTCCCGAGGTTATCTTCGACGACAAAGCCGGGCACTTCCTGATCTTGTGGTCAACGACCATTCTCGGCCGCTTCCCGGAAACGGCGTTGTCCGGCAGTCGCCCGGACCGCAATCACCGCATCTATTCGACCACCACCCGCGATTTCGCCTCCTTTTCGCCCACGCGCCTGCACTACGATGCGGGCTTCAACGTCATTGACGCCACCCTGGTCCGAGAAGGCAAAGCCTGGCTTATGTTCTTGAAGAACGAGACCGAGAAGCCGAAAGCGGAGAAAAATATCCGCTTGGTTCGAGCCGCCGCGCCTTCCGGCCCCTTCTCAGACGTCTCGGCACCCATCACCGGTTCGTACTGGGCCGAAGGCCCGACTGCGATCAAGGTCGGCGACTACTGGCAGGTTTACTTCGACAAATACCGCGAACGCCGCTACGGCATGGTCCGCTCCCGCGATTTGGAAAACTGGGAGGATTGGAGCGACAAAGTCTCCTTGCCTGATGGCGTTCGCCACGGGACGGTGTTCGCCGTGCCGGCGAAAATCGTGGAGAAGCTGCTCGAGGTGGAGCAGCGAGGCTGACGTTCTTCCGTGAGCGAGCCTTCGCAAGATCTTCTCGGCTTTTTCCCCCGACTTTGCATCGTATTCTTCGGGAGGGCGATATGCTCAGTCGTGTTTCGTCTTGTCTGGCGCTCTTGATTCTGTCTGTAAACATTGCCGCCGCTGCCACTTTGCAGGAGCGGAAGCTTCCAAGCCCTGCCGTTTTTGAAACCGTCTTACCTCATCTGGTCTTCGGAAATCTCGGGTCGGCACGGTATGAAACGATTCTGTTGCTGGCAAATCCCGAGAATCGGCCAGCTCAGATCGAATTCGATTTCCGTTATGCAGACGGGCGAACAGCGGCCGAGCTTCTGTACCCCGGCGGAGCGCTTTATCCGACGACCGGACGCGCCGCCAAGAATGGCCTGTTCTATTTCGAGATCGCGCCTCATGCGGTGCTGGAGCTCGCGTTTCCAGGCAAGGACGCCGAGCTCTTTAAGATGGAATTCAACGGGTGGGCGTCAGTTCGTTCCAATACCCGGATTTTCGCCTCCCAGACCTCGAGGGTTATCGACGACCGCAGCGTCTCGTCCGAAGCCCGCTATGCCGCCGCTCAGACCGCCACGAAATATGCGGAAATCGAGGTGACCAACACCCGGTGGGAGCCGGTCGGAGAAGGCTCGGCCCAATGGTGGGGATGGAACCACGAGCAGTCGGGGATAACCCTGGTAAACCCTTTTTCGGCGCCGGTATCGGTCTCGTTAACACTGAAAAACAGCACCCGGGAAGTCCAACTCGCAGGACAAACCAAGCGGGCATTCCTCATAAGCGAACTGTTTCCGGAATACCACGGGGCCTTCAGTTACGACATGTCTCATATACTCTCTCTGGAGACACAAACTGACACCGGCTTCGTGGTCCTGGGGCTGGATTCGTTTGTCACGACCTGGCCCGACGGCCTGCCGAGGCCGGGGCCCGACCGCCCTTGGCTGTCTTTCAGTCTCCCCAGGCTGAATATCCCGGGCGGAGCTCCATTTGCTTTTACTGACGAGATCCGGGCCGAGTCGCCCTTGGGCGACTGGAGAGTCTTTGTGTCAAACCTCGGTTTTGTGATCACCGGGTTGAGCGGCCAGCCCCCGAAAGTCTTCCCGCTCAATATGCAGCACAGCTACGCCGAGGCCCTCGGGATCACCACTGATGAGACGTTGGGTATCGGCGTCATTCACGGGGCAGACGAGATTCCGGTCGTGTTTCCACAAACCGGTCACGTCCTGACTATTCCCGACATTGGGTACGGAGGGCCGCCCACCATTATCGCAACCGGAGAACCTGATCAGGTACGGGTAATATTCGGGAAGATCTGCCAGATCCGCACGTATGTGATCGATGTGAAGGCCGAGAAGCTGGTCTCTAAGAAGTATGAATGGGGCAACTGCCCTCTGTAGTTTTCCCAAGACTCTTCAGCGCTGCGACCGCGGTTTCCGCCTGAGCAGCGGGAACAAACAAGTGATCGTGGTGAAAGGCCGAAACCGGGTTGGTAGGGATTCCGGCGTCGGCCAGCTTGCCCGAGACCGCGGCAATCAAGCCGACCGCCTCGAGA
>RPQK01000687.1 GCA_003819755.1 Acidobacteriota bacterium
GCACCTTCGCGAGCATCTACTCCACGATCTACCTTAGCGACATCGGAACGGTGGCGTTTCGAGCCACGAGCCAGATTGCGCCGAACCAGCAGATTGACGGATACTTCGTCGGCAGCGCGGCGGCCGCGCCCGTCAAGCTGATGGCCGTCGGCGATGCCTGGAGAGGCGACACCTTCTCTCCCCCCCTGTACGACTTCAAGATGAACAGCGCCGGTCAGGTCGCCTTTTACGCCGGCCGCCTGGGCCAGGGCGACGGGATCTTCATCGCCGCGCCAGGCATCGAGCCGGCGCCGATAGCTCTCGAGAACGACGAAACCTCGGCGCCGTCAGGCGGCGTGATCGACCTGAATTTCCCCGACGCCTTGGACATCAACAGCAGCGGGCAAGTGGCTTTCTGGGCCGCCTACGCGGACCCATCCTCGCCCCCCTTCTTCGGCACCGGCTACTTCATCGGCGCCGCGGATCAGCCACCCAGGGCGATCCTGACCACGGGACAGGCGCTCCCGGGAGGCGGGACCTGCCCGCTCTTCGCCCCAGTGACCGCCGGACTCGCTTTGGCCGATTCCGGCGAGCTGGCTATGTACGTTCCCGGCGTTTCCGACGCCCCGGACTTTCCCATGCATATCATCGCGAGCTCCGAGGGGACGCTCCGGCGCTTCGTGGCGGTGGGCGAAACCGCCGCCGAGACGGACAGCCAGTTCGGCAGACTGGGCAGCGTGGGAGCGAACTCCTCCGGCGACTTCCTCGTTCAGGCGGTGCTGGTCGGCGGGCCCGTCAAGCAGGGGCTCTTCCGCAATGCTATCCCGGAGGGGGTGGATCTCGATCGCTTCCACCTGAGCTTGTCCTGGGAGACCCCGGACGGCCATACGGGCTGGGGACACCCGGTCAAACTCACTTCTCAATCGGCTTACTTCTATTTCTTCGACCCCAACAACCTGGAGGTAATGGTCAAAATCCTGGACGGACGTGCGGTCAACGGGTCCTTTTGGGTGTTCTACGGGGCTTTGACCGATTTGAAGTACGACCTGATCATAACCGATACGCTGACAGGGGCGTCGAAGATCTACAGCAATCCCATGGGAACGCAGGCAGGGCGATATGATCTCGCCGCGTTTCCAGATAGCTCCGCGTCGTCCACCAGTTCGCGCTCGCCGACGGCGCTCGGGCAGTCAGAGAGCATCCTTCTCAGGGACCGATTCCAAGTGGAGGTTGACTGGACGGTGCCCAGCGGGAGCACCGGCAAGGCGACCGGAGTGACATTGACCTCGGATTCCGGCTATTGCTGGTTCTTCGGCTCGGATAATATTGAGCTGGTTTTCAAGCTGCTTGATGGCACTGGTGTCAACGGTCACTTCTGGGTATTCTGGGGTTCGTTGACCGACGTCCAGTACACCGTGAAGGTGACCGACACGGTCACCGGGGCGCTCAAGGTGTACCGGGGCCAGCAAGGAGTGCAAAGCAGCGGCTACGATCTGCTGGCGTTCTGATTGGCGTGGCACTATCGACGCTGCCGGGAGCTTTCACTGTTGCCGGACTCTGGAGCTTCAGAGTCCGGCCATACTAATAGAGCAGGAACTGTTCCGGAATCACTTTGCACACGAGACGGGGGTCAATTCGTCGGCAAGATAGCGACCGATGTTGACCAGCTGGGGGACGACGTTTTGACGGTCGCGGGACACAAGCCTCCTCGTGGGGGGGCGACTCGCCCCTCCGGCGCGCCAATTGAATCAACAAGTTAGCCGATTTGTCTGACCCAATCGTCTCGACTCACAATACCTGCCGGCCCTGCCCGCCGGACTGGCGAGCGCCGGCCTCTTCTTTGCCGTCATTCTAGTGATCTGGACCCGTTCATAGCTTCGGTTCGTAGTTCCGCCTTTAGGCGGGCCGTTGACGTCTGTTATCTTCACTTTGAAGCGCGCCTAAAGGCGAGACTACGAACCGAAGACGAGAGGCTGGAGGTGGAACGTGAGCGACGAACGTACCTTGCTTTGGCGAATCGTGGAGACGGATGCGCCGACCGCTGTCATTCTGATCCGGCTGATGGTGGGCGCGGTCTTCTTTTCCGAAGGCGTACAGAAATTCCTTTACCCCGGTGAAGTGGGCGCCGGGCGTTTTGCGACGATCGGGATCCCGTCTCCGGAGATGATGGCGCCGTTTGTCGGCGTCGTCGAAATCGTCTGCGGCCTCCTGCTGATCCTGGGACTCCTGACCAGGCTCGCGGCTATTCCGCTGATCGTGAACATGCTCGTCGCCGTCCTCTCGACGAAAATACCCATTCTGCTTGGTTACAGCTTTTGGGGCTTCTCGCTGCGGAAGACAGCCTACGGCGGTTTCTGGGGAATGGCGCACGAAGGCCGGACCGACTTCTGCATGCTCCTGGGGGCGTTGTTTCTCCTGATCGTCGGCGCGGGCGCGTGGTCTATCGATGAACGACTTCAGGGGCGCTGAGGAGCTCGCGCGGTCCCTGAAAGCGGGAGAGCCATGACATCACAGACACCCGAACACTTCCGTAGGCATGTCGTCCCTTCGGTCCTCCCGTCTAATAAGCCTGATTTTGCCGTGGAAGACACACGGTATCGCCGGTGGAAGACACCTGTGGACTTTGTCCGAGCAGGTGCAGGAGGAAAATCAGGTATGCGCTCTCTCGCGGATCTCCCTTGAGATGATAGCGCCCCGAAACGTCGATTCCCATCGAATCGAGAAAGGCACGGAGGTCGGAAGCGGGGAGCAAGCCGTTATCGCTTCGAGTCTTACGCCAGTCAAAGCGGAGGCCCTCACTCCCGGAGGTCTCTCCGAGCACCAAAATCTTCTCCTCGAGTTCTTGACACAGCACGGGTTCGCTGCCAGGTGGCGTCGTCGGCCGGGGGTAGGAGGAAGGGGCGAACAAGCTGGCGCTTCTAGATACCGGGTACGCCTGACTGGTCCAGTTTTGGAATCCCCCGTCCAGGACAGCGACCCGTCCATGTCCCGCCTTGCGGATTGCCCACCACGCGGCTGCTGCCTGGGGGCCTCCGTTGAAATCGTAGACCACCACAAAGGTCTCAGGTCCAGCGACGCCGAGGGCCGCGAGCTGCTTGTGGGTGTCGTCAGCCGACGCCGTCGGTTTCCAGAGGACGGCATTCGGGATGTGCCTGGCCTGGTACTCAGTTGGCTGGCGTGTGTCGATGATCCGATAATGGCTCGTTTCACCGTGTTTCTTCTCGAGGAGGTAAGGGGAGAACAGATAACCGGGCTGGTCAAACCCCTTTTCGCCCTTCAGTGTCTCAAGATGGGCAATGAGCGCTTCGGCCTCTCTTCCCTCGAACGTTCGCCCCACGAACGGCGCCGAAAGTGTTGGGATGTCTTTGACAGGAATCCTGAGCGTAATACCGGATAACGGGCTAATCCCGGGGTATCCGACATCATCTCCGGTTTCACCATGACAACGCTGACAGAGCGAGGAATAGAGTGTCCTGCCTTTCGCCCGCAAATCCTCGGACTTTGGCTGAAAGAAACTGGCTGCGAGCAACAGGATGGCGACAACGGAACCTGTTCGTATCATGACGCTCTTCCCTTTTTGATCACACCCGCACTACCAACTTACAGGTCAGGGGATTCGAGAACAAGATCGCTGCGGCAAGCGGTAATGCAGTCCATCAGAAGATTGACCGCCTCCGGGTCGGATCGGGACCCTTGGTTCCCGCTCGTAAAGGGCGGGTGCTCATAGCCGGGTGCCTACCGTTTGCTCAGGCGGCCGTTTTGATAGCAATTGATTCGGTTGCCGCCGGGGCAGCGGGGCAGTTATCATAATACCGTTGTCTGGGCACGGCCCAGGCGGTGATGGAGTCCGCCGCTTATCCCCGCCCCTCACCTCCGAGAGGCTGATGACTCCTACCAAAGGTACGCATGGCGTCTGGTAGGAGTTACAGTCTGAATCGAATCCACGAATCACCCGCACCGCTGTTCATTGGGGAGTTGGACAAGCATGGCCACACGCCCCTCTACGAGGCGATCGTCCTTGCCGCCAGAGAGCGGCATTTGGCCGGCGCGACGGTGTTGCGCGGTCCGCTCGGATACGGGGCCTCGAGCAGGCTGCACACGGCCAAGATACTGCGCCTGTCCGAGGACCTCCCGGTGCTGATTGAAATCGTGGACAGCGAGGAGAAGATAAACGGCTTTCTTCCCGTGCTCCAGGACCTGATTACAAGCGGGTTGGTCACCATCGAGAAAGTGAAAGTGATCCAGTACGGCCGGGCTGCGGACAAGAAAGACCAGTGAAGCCGGGCTTTTACAAACCTAACCAGTCAAGAAAGGGGTGGAGGATGAGTTCGAAGATCGCATCTGTGCGTGCTTGGAGATTCTGGATTCAAGAGGGAATCCA
>RPQK01000688.1 GCA_003819755.1 Acidobacteriota bacterium
CGCCCGTTTTCCGGTCAGCATTTCGTAGAGCACGCAGCCGAAGGACCAGATGTCGGTGCGCGTATCGAGCGGCCTGCCACAGGCCTGCTCCGGGCTCATGTACGGGGCCGTCCCCAGGACCATCCCCTTCCGGGTTGTGCCGCTCCCTTCCGCCAGCGACAGGCTGAGATCCGAGGCTGGTGCGGCCTCGAGTGCCTTCGCCAGACCAAAGTCGAGAACCTTGACCTTGCCCTCCTCCGTCACCTTGATGTTCCCGGGCTTCAGATCGCGATGAATGATCCCTTTTTCGTGCGCGGCCTCCAGCGCTTCGGCGATTTGGGCGGCCAGGGCGATGGCCTCGCGCACCGGCAGGGGCCCGCGCTCGAGCCGTTCCTGGAGCGTCTTGCCCGGCACATATTCCATCACCAGAAAGCAAATGCCGTCCGATTCCTCCAGGTCGTGGATGGCGGCTATATTGGCGTGGTTGAGAGAGGCCAGCAGGCGCGCCTCGCGCCTGAAGCGGGCCATGCGCTCCCCTTCGCGTGAGAGCTCTTCGCGAATCACTTTTAGGGCAACCGATCGCCCTAGCTTCGTGTCGGTGGCCTCGTAGACGACTCCCATCCCGCCGGCGCCGATCTTGGCCGTAATTCGATACTGGAGCAGGGTGCGACCGGTCAGGTCGGTGTCAGTTGCCCCGTTCTGATCCTGGGCCAGAGCCCGGGCGGCCTCCTCCAGGGCGGGCGACTCGAGGAACCCTCGCGCCTGGGACTCTCGGGCCAGCAGCGACTCGACCTCCCGCCGCAGCGACTCGTCCTCGCCGCACGCCTCCCGGACGAAGTCAGCCCTCCGGCCCGGCTCGAGCTCCAGCGCCGTATCACAAATCCGCCTGATCCGCCCCCATCGGTCCGGGTTCATGCTTCCCTCCCTCGGTTGGCCGCTTCAACAGCGAGAGCTTAGCCAAATCGCGCGGGCCGCGAACTGATGATTTGGTCTGAGTATACACCCCGTCCTGCTCCCCGTTTCCACTGGAGTTTTTGCTAGCGCTTTTCTAGCCGTGGGTTTCAGCCGCTTCGCGGCTTCGAAACCCACCCTACGTCGCTGACCCGGCCATCCGAATTTGGAAACCGCCGGAGAATCGCCCCCTGGCAGAAGGCGAGGCGCCACCACGCGCGTTACCCAACCCTGACCCGGTTCCCGCCTTAGGGGTCGAGGCCGGCGAAACGCCGCCTCGAAAGGAGCCGGGCCATGCCACGAGTATCGATTCTGCTCCGTATCTGGAGAGCCCTGGAGCAGATCGCGTTAGCGCGCAACGATGCGGGGCAGCCCTTGCGTCCGGTTCTGTACGAGCTCTACAGCTGGGCGCAGACGGGCACCATCCCCATCTACATAGAGATGCCGAAGGCGCAAGGCCGATGGCCCTATCTGGCAGGGGAGTGCTTGTTCGATGAACAAGGAGACACACTAAACACTCGACCGGCCGCCATCACCATACGTCTGTACACGACTGTTATCGAGAAGGCGCCGTCGCGGGGAAGAGACTTCGAGAGTGAGCAAGCCTTCATTCCTTTCAAAGGACTGCCACGTGAAGAGCGTTACTGTGAGACGTTGGCGCACGAGTTGGCCCACGTCCGCCATTCGGTCACGGACCCCGGATTCCTCCCGATGAGGGACAGACTAAAAAGCATGAACGATCAGGTTCTCAGGCTTCAATCGCTCCGGCTCGTCTCGGAAAACCGGCAGTCGATCAAAAAAGACATGCAGGCAATTGCGGACCAGATCAAGGTCTTGACCACAAGTATCGAAAGCCCTGCCATCGCGGTCGAACGTGCAGTCTGGCGCGAATTGAGTGAGCGATAGTCGGGCGTGGAGCGGCAATGGCCGCAAGATTTGTTTCAACGGCTCGCCCGACAAAGGACGGCAGCGGTTTGTGGCCGACCTGAGCCGGCTGATGGAAGGCGTGAAGACGTAATCCGGCTCAGGCTGAAGCCCGCATTCATCACTTCTGCTCCTGGACCAGCCTTTTCAGCTCCTCGGCGAAGTTCACGACCACGACGATCCGGGTGGAGACGGCGTCCTGATCCAGATCGCGAACCATTAGAAAGCGCTGACCGTCGCTGGTGACGTCATAGTTGGCCTCGGTTGCGCCCGGCGGGCCGCAGGAGGAACTCATCCCGTGGGAGTAGTGACCTTCCCAAAGCAACCGCGGTTTGGACGCTTTGAAAGTAGGCTGTGTGGTCGCAGCAACCACCATCATCTTGTCGCCGCTGCGGTAGAAAAGCTCTTTGCCGTCTCGACGCCAGATGGGATCGGTGCCGCCTTCGGAAGAAACCTGGATCTTAGGACCGGGACCAGGCCAGGATTGGACGAAGACCTCAAACCGGCGCGACTCGTTACTGCAATAAGCGACCCACCTGCCATCCGGCGAAAATCGGGCGGAGCCTTCATGAAACCTGGTTTTGACGAAGGGCTGCGGCTTACGCTCACCCTGCATCGGCAGCATCCAGGCGTCGAATCCCGCACCGCCTGCGTCCCATTGATTGAATGCGATGTAGCGCATGTCCGGGGAGAAGGAGACCAGGCTCTGCCTCTCGCCGATCGTGGTGAGGCGCTCTTCCGGGCCACTCCGGTCGGAGGGCATCCACCACATGCTCATGACTGCTGCTTTCCAGGAGCGGAAAGCAATGCGCTTCCCGTCCGGCGTCCAGACGGGCGCATGGCTCACCCCGTCCGTCGTCATCCTGGTCGTGACATCGCGCTCCGGGTCATAAGTGTACAAGTCGTGATTCACGCCCTCGACCTCAAAGGCGATTTGGCTGCCGTCGGGCGAGATGCGCGGAAACAGGTACGAGCGCGGGGGAAAGCCCAACGGGCTGGCCTTGCCCTGGCGGTCGACCCACACCAGCGTCCGTTCCCCGCCCTCTGCCTTTCCTTCGGCATAGGCAAGGCTCCCAGTACGGGAAATGTCGAAATAGGCGGCGCCGGAGTTAGTGCTCATGAAGACGCCGTCCACGACCCGGACCGGCGAGCCAGTGACCTCTAGGGTCTCTGTGTCGAAGGGAACAGCGTACAAGCTCCCGCCGCGAGCGTATACGAGGTGGCCGGAAGGAGAGTAGCGTGGGAAGAAGCCCGCCTCTACCAGAGTCCTCCTTTTCCTTGTCTGGAGCGTGAAAGCGTCGATCCGGGCGTCGTCAAAGGAGTCGATGCCGCCGTGGGAGACGGTGAAGATAATCGCCTTGCCGCCTGGCAGCATCTGCGGGTGGCGGTGGGTGCGCTCTTGTTTGTCGAGGTCAAGCTCCGTGACCGGTTCCGCCTTGCCACCGGGGGCTGGGGTTCGGATGATGGGGCCGAAGTATCCGTCGGTCCAGTAATAGTAATTGTCGGGGGCCCAATCCCCCCTGATAGCGAAGTCGGCATTGGCGAACAATACCGGCGCACCACCGCTCAGAGCGACTTTTCTCAGCGCCTGACGCGGGATGTCCCACAGAAGGAGATAGCGCCCATCGGGTGAGAAAACCGGAAAGCCCATATCAGCGAGACTGCCGATCGGCGTGGCTTCGAGCTCGTCCAACCGTCGGAGAACCGTGACCATGCCGCCAAAGGCGCCTTGCGAATTCGCAAGAGTGCCGCCATCCGGGGAAAAGACAAGAGCCGGATTAAAGGTCGCTCTTATGACCTGGCCCTGTGGGAGATCCAGGCTGAAACGAACCACCTGAGGTGGAGGCACGGACCGAGCCCGCCTCCACACCCAGAGACCGGCGGCCGAGACCCCCAGAAGGCGCCAGGCCAGCGCCGCCGCCGCGATCGCTCGGCGTCGCGCGGGCGTGACCGCCGAAGCGGCCGGGGACCGGCCCGCCAGCGTGTCTTCCAGCTCGATCCGAGCGTCGCCGATACTGCGGAGCCGGCAGTGGGGGTTTTTCTCGAGGCAACGCCGTAACAGGCACTGGAGGTTACCGCTTACCCCCCTGGGCAGGAGGCCCCAATCCGGTTCGCCTTCCACGATTCTGGCCAGCACCTCGGTTGTCGTCTCTCCGGCGAACGCTCGCTTCCCGGTCAGCATTTCGTAGAGCACGCAGCCAAAGGACCAGATGTCGGCGCGCGTATCGAGCGACTTGCTGCACACTTGCTCAGGGCTCAGGTACGGAGCGCTCCCCAGCGCGATCCCCGTCGCCCCGGCCCCCTCGCTTGGTGACAAGCTGAGGTCCGAGGCGGGTGCGGGATCGAGCGCCCTGGCCTGGTCGGAGTCGAGCACCGTGACCTTGCCCTCCCCGCTGACTTTGATGTTTCCAGGCCGCAGATCGCGATGAATGACCCCTCGTTCGTGCGCGGCCTCCAGCGCTCGAGCGATTTGGGCGGCTAGGGCGATGGCCTCACGCACCGGGC
>RPQK01000689.1 GCA_003819755.1 Acidobacteriota bacterium
CGGCCTTCTCGTTGGCGCGGTTGAAGTCCCGGTCCATCATCAAGAGGTAGTTCGGGGTGTAGCCCCAGGGAAACTGGATGGAGTTCCCCGAGCCTGTGATCGAGAAGGCGGAGGTGAGCGTGAGCGCCAGGTCCCGAAAGAGGGCTTGGACCCGCACGCCTTCCTGTTGCGTGCTCCAGTTCGTCTTCGCCGCGTTGGCCACGAGCTTGTCGCCCACCGCGCGCTGGTCCGTGAACTGGGCGCCGAGGCGGAGCTTCCAGTTCGCGTCGAGCGGCAGGAGGTAAGCGCCTTCCAGATACACCGTGTTGAAGGTGTTGATGCCGTATTGCTCCGCGACGTCGATCTGCAGCCCCGCCAGGGGTGTCAGACGAACCGAGCCCAGGATGACGCCGTCGTCGCTCCCCACGGCGCCGGCCTGCTGCGACATGAAGACGAACTTGTCCTGGTTCCGGGGCTTGATCTTCGAGAGATATCCGGCGAAGTACTGGACGACATCGACCTTGCCGCCGGCGGTGATGCCTTCGAACGTGTTCGGGGTCATCCGGTTGTCAATGGCGTTGATGTAGGCCTGGTTGACCAGCTGCCGGTAGCCCTTCACGAGCACGCAATCGTGGTACCGGAGCGCGGCGTACGCCTCACCGAAGACGGAGTAGCCTTTCTGCCCCGGCTTGAGGAGGAGCGTCCCGTCCTTGTCGTCCGGCGCGTAGAGCGGCGCCGAGCCGAAGAAGGTCGCACCAATCCCGAAGACGTCGAAGAGCCAGCCGGACTTGTAGCCGGCCCAGCCCCCGAACGTCCAGGCCTCGTTGTTGACGCCGCCTTCGGGATTTTGGCGGTCGAAGTAGTAGCTCCTGAAATGAAGCTTCAGGTCGGTGTCCCGCAAGAATGGCGGGAGATCCTTCATCGCCTCCCTGAGAGGAGCGAAGAGACGCTCGATCGGAGGCACGGGCGGCGCGGGCGGCGGCGGCGGCGCATCCTCGGCGGCCGCAGGCCCGACCGATGTCAGCAAGGCGAACACGAGCGCCAGCGCGAGGCAGGCACGCGGAAGCCGCATCTGCGCGGTTCGGCGACTCAGCAGCGATCGCGGCAGGCTCTCACGCCGACAAGGACGAGGCAGCGGGACCTGGCCCCGCCGGTGCTCCACGATCCGCATCGAGCATCCGACGCTCGCCTCCAGGCGCGGCGCTAGCGGCTGCTCGCCCATTTGAACGGTTGATCACGTTTTCGCGCAGCAAGAGGTAGGGCTGATGCGTGGGGGGATCGCCGGCGAGCAGGCCGGGCGGCATCAGGTTCGCTTGCTGGATAGGCGCCCTCTGGTCCTGGAGCCACGCGAGCTGCCTTTTCAGGTGGCCTAGCATCGCCGGGGAGGCGAAGACCCGCGTGAAGCACAAAGCGCGGGAAAAAATCCTTGCCCTCAATCTTTACCTGCGCAAAAAGGCGAAACAACCCGGTCTTGTTCGAGCGAAAGTAGAAGGGAAGTTCAGGACCGCTCCGCGCATCGGGGTCGGTGATGAGAGGCCCGGTGGGATGCAGGTGCAGGACCGTGGAGAAGTCATCGCCAAAGCCCACGAAGTGGCCGAAGGCTCCCATGACGACGCCGAGTTTCTTACACGGCTGGCCGTCCGGCTCCGTGACGCGCAGCTTGCCGGCAACGGTATCGCGTTCCAGGATGACGTCCTTCTCGAATGAAAGCTCGAATTTGTAGCCGTCGATTTCTGCATACCGGCTTTCCGCCTCGTTCTCAACGAGTTTTGCTTGGCGCGGTGTGCTCGAGGGGATGTCGGCTACAGAATATTGCTGCACCTGCGTTCGCACCGGCAGCAAGTCAGCCCAGACGCGATAGGTATCCGGCCGCTGCGGGGTGAAGCTGAACGCGTACTGACCATCACCGGCTGGTTCCGGGTGCTCGTGGTGGTAATCGGTTTCAGTAATATCGCTGATCAACAAATGAATTTTTCGTGTATGCGCTTCCTCCAGATCAGAGAGGCCCACGGGCTGGCTGTTATCGAGAAAGAAAAGCCGAATTCGTAGATCAGCGCGCTTACCTACTTCCAGTGGGCCATCGGCAATTATTTCGGCGCCGATAATCGGGCCGGCTGTCAATTCTGGCTGCGTAACATAGATCGGCTCCAAAGACATGCCGCAGATCGGACAATCGCCCGCACCTGTCTCCATCAGCTCCTGATGCATCGGACATGACCAGAGCGGCGGCAGGAGTTGCAGAGCTTCCCTGGGATAGAGAGCCTTAATCTCCGACCACAGCTTTCGTGCGCGCTCGGCTGCAGCACGAGCTTCGGCCGAGGAGCCTGACTGCCACTGTTCACACGACTGGATCAACTGCTGCAATTTCCCGTCGAGCTGCTCCCTGCGACTGCCGAACACCATGATCGATTGCCATTTGAGCCCGGTGACGTACTGCACCAGGCTGGCGCTCAGTTCCTGCTTCCTAGTGGATGAGTCGATGCTCAGAAGCCCGGCCAGTTCACTATCTATTTTGCCGGCTAGCTGAGCCACGGTCTGTTGTGCCCGGGCATGGCATGGCCATAGAATCATGCACACCAGTAGAAGCCAGCCCGGTTGCTGCCGACGTGAGTTAGACCTAGACATCGCAGACCGCTAGTGCTGCGCCTATTGGTTGGATCTTGCAATAACCGCGTTTACCGCGGCGCCAAACGCTTTCACCCCGCCCGGAATGTACCCGAGCCGCCCGATCTCCCGCCCATCGGGACTGAGTACAACTACTGTGGGAAAGTCCTGGACCTTATACTTCGTGGCGAGATCCTCATTTTGCCGGATAATCTCGGGAGATCGCTCCTGAGTTTGATAAAAGTGAAGCTTGCACAGAAGGAAGTTGTACTTCGAGTTGTCGGCGAATTCCGCCTGATCGAACACCTCGCGGTCCAGCTTGAGGCTGGAAATGCTCCAATCCGTGCCTATGAATGCAAGCAGGAGCGGCCGCTTCGTGCTCTTGGCTAACGCAGCCGCTCTAGGGAAATCTGTATCGTCGCTGACGTCGCAGCTCAACACCGGTTGAATTGAAAGGATTGCTCCGAGACAGAAGATGCAAAAAGCGCGCAACAAAGATTTCACGACAAGGCTGTTGGCAGGAACGCTCTGGCCATGCTCATTCCCCGATCGCCTGGCGTCGGACGAATTCCGCGCTCACTGGAGCGCCATCACTCGACAGCTGCTTGGCCTGGCCCAGCACGAATGCCGGATCATTGAACGGCTGGTCGCTGATCTGCCGCCAGCGAACTTGTCCCTGTGCGTCGATCAGAAAAGTGCCGTGCAAAGGGTGATTGTTGAAGCCGACGCACCGATACGCCTTGAAGGCATCCAGATTCGCATCCGACAGCACCGGGAATGGAAAGCCGCCTTTGTCCGAGTAAGCGGCCAGCGACTTCTTGAGCTGGTCCGGCGAGTCGTTGCCGATCGCAACCAGCGCGATCCCGCTGTCGGCAAACGCCTGGGCGTTTTGCGCAAACGCGTTGATCTGCGTCGCGCAGCGGAGACAACTGGATCGCTCGTAGAAAATCAGCACCAGCGGTCGACCCTTGTACTGCGTCAGGGAGACGTCCTTGCCGGACGCATCGGGAAGGCACCAATCCGGAGCCGACAAGGAAGCATTCCCACCGGCGACATCATGGTCCGTGATGTCGATCCCGTCGTCGCCATGCGGACCGCCGTGGTGACGAGCGTAAAGAGACTTGAGCGTCGCGTCTCGGACCGCCGCTTCCTTCGTGGATAGCTGTGGGCGGGGCGGCTTTTCATACGCGTCGTATTCGTAGCCAAGCTGCGCGACGCGGTCAGCGGTGCTGACCGCCAGATCCACGCGCTTGCCGGTCCGGTCCCCGAACGCGAACTTCCGATTGAGGTATTTCGGATCGGTTGGATTCTTGTTGCCGAGCCGGTTCCAGCTCTCCCAGATCCGATCCAGGTTGCAGTGATGGAGATAGAAGATCGGGTCACCGCCGACGGTGGCGAAGTCGGCCATGTCGCCCCCGAGTGCGATGTGAGTGAAGAAATGCGGGTTCTGGTCCAGCCGGGGGTTGAAGCCGAGGCTCCCGGTGGGCGAGTCGATGTAGAACTTCTCGTTCAGGCAATCGAGACTGAGCCAGTCCCTCCAGAGCACATCGATCCGTTCGCCCCCGTTTACCCAAGGCCAGCGGGTGGCGTCGTAGAGCGTGGTGCCCGGCAGACGGAACACGGCAGGGACGACGAGATCGCCGGGGTTTCCCGTGACCGGGTTCCAGTAGGGAAGCGTAAATTCCTCGTCGTGCAGCACCTCGCGAATGACTCCCTCGAACTCGTGAAGCATGAGGCGATGCCACGGCAGGAAGTACCACTGCTGA
>RPQK01000690.1 GCA_003819755.1 Acidobacteriota bacterium
CAGCGTTCAGATGAGAGGCTTCCCTTCCTTCGACATTCGCCGAGTCTACAGCTTTTCCCTTCCTTCGACATTCGACATTCGATATTCGATATTCGATATTCTGTTTCAGAACGCGCGTGCCGCCACCCTCGAACATCTGACAAAAGCCGGTTGAAAGAAATCGAACCAAATTCAAATATCACTACTAATTACAGCCGCGCAGAACCAAGCTTGCACGCGCGGCGCGATCAAGTGTTACGGTTGTAACACGAATTACACGAATTCGTTATCCACGAATTCGTGGATAACCCAAAAACCTCGCCCTACCGCCGCACTTCCCGAATCAGCTCCCCGTTGGGCCGTCGAATGTTGATCGTCAACGGCATCGCGCCCGGGGCGGCGTGCGTGGCGCACGAGAGACAGGGGTCATAGGCGCGAAACGCCATTTCCACCCGATTGAGCAGGCCTTCCCGGATCTCATCGCCCTTGATGAATTCCTTGGCCGCTTTCTTGATCGACACGCTTATCGGGCCGCCATTGTTCTGAGTCGCGACGATCAGGTTGACCTTGGTAATGAGTCCCTGGTCGTCGGTTTCGTAGTGATGGAACAAAGTGCCGCGCGGCGCTTCCACACAACCCACGCCCTTTCCCGTCAGCCGGAACTGCATATTGCGGATGTCTTTGCTCGTAAGCAGAGGATCGCGGGCGATGATCGCGTTGTGTTCGGCGGCCTGCATAGCGCAGATCAGCCGGGCCCAGTGGGTCGCAAGCGTGTGATGAGACGGTTTTCCGCCGAGCGTCTCAAACATCAGCTCGTACTCTTTCTGGGCTTCCGGCGTCTTCATGCCGTCGGCGACGTTGAGCCGCGCCAATGGGGCGACGCGAAACAGGGAGGTGTCGCTCCCTTCTTCCAGTCCCCGCCATCCCAGCTGGCGCAGGTAGCTGAACCGGATGTACGTCCAGGGTTCCACCCACTCCCCGATGTGCTCGATGTAGTCTTGCGGACTGAAAGTGACAAAAGGAGCGCCCGAGGGATCGATCACCCGGACGTTCCCGTCGTAATAACTCACCTTCCCTTCCGCATCCACGAGCGCCATGTAGTAGGTTTTGAGCGAGTACGCCTCGTTCAGGATAAGGTCGAGATATTCCGGCTGCTTCAGGACGAGATCGCGGAAAAGCTGGAGAGCCAGCTTGGCAAACTCCACCGAGAAATCTGCGGTCTCGATGATCCACTTCCGGTCTTCCTCGGAAATGCCCCGTGGAACACCTCCCGGCAATCCCCCCTCGGGGTGGGGAGCCTTGCTGAAAATGTGACGAATGATATCGCGGTTGCGCCTTCGGACCTCGATGACCTTCAGCCCGACTTCCTTCCCGACCTTCCCGATCACCCCGAGGATGTTCCTCTCGCGCGGGTCTGCATCGGGGCCCATGATGAAATCCGGCGCGGCCAGGAAGAAGAAATGCACGTAGTGATCTTCGATGTAGAAGGCGTTGTATTCGAGTTGCCGGATCAGCTTCGCCGTGGCCGTCGGCTCCACGCCAAAAATCTGGTCAAGCGCCTTCACCGAGGCCATGTGATGCGCCGAAGGACACACCCCGCAGATGTTGGGGACGATCCTCGGCATCTCCTCGGCCGGGCGACCGATGCAGAACTGCTCGAAACCTCTCAGCTCTTCCACTTGCCAGATGGCGTCAGCCACGGCTCCCGCATCATCCAGGAAGATTTCGATCTTGCCATGGCCTTCCAACCTGGTTATCGGGTTAATCGTGATCCTCTTTGTCATACGGTCTCCCTGACCTTACTTCGCTTACCCAGCGTCGAAGTGGGCTGCGTGAAACGGTAGAGGCACCCGGCGGGGTCGTGAAACTTCTCCATAATCACTTGCACTTGCTCATCTGTCGTCGCCTTGACCAAAGAAGCGAAGGCAGAGAGAAATTTGGCCCCTGCATCCTCGACCCCCTCAACCGGGCCGAAACAACCGCGACAAGGGGTATTGATTCTCAAACAGGTTTCGCCACATCCACCCCGCGTGGCAGGTCCCATGCAGATGACCCCTTCGGTCAGGAAACAGACGTGCGAGTCCACCTCAACCTCGTAGACCCGCTTTATCCCGGTGATATCAATCCGGGGCGGCTTGTTGTTATTGCGCGGGCAGGTCTCACAAAGCGCTTTCTGAGGAGCCAGCACCGCACTGCGCGGAGGCAGCTTCCCTTCCAGAACTGCAAAAATTGCGTGGCCGATCAGGTCGGGTGGCGGCGGGCAGCCGGGCAGGTAATAGTCGACCGGGATCACCTGGTTGAGAGAATAAACGTGATCCAGCAGCTCCGGGAGTGTCAGCGACTCGCCACCGACGGTCGTTTTAGGCTGTGGCGACTGCTTCTTGGGGTTCTCGACCGTGGGCGCGTCCCGATAGACCCACTGCATGATGCTTTCCTTGCCGCAGAAGTTGGCCAAGCCCGTCGTGCCGCCAAAGCAGGCACAGGTGCCGAAAGCCAGGACAAGATTAGACTTGGCCCGGAGCAATCGCGCCATTTCCTCATGCTCGGTGTTTCGCACGTTCCCATGGATAATGCTGAGGGTGATGGAGCCATCCGGCAGCTCTTCAATTGAATGGTATTTCTGGTCCATCGCCAGCGGCCAGAGGACGATATCGACAGCCGACGCGACCTGGAGGAGAACCTCGTTCAGATCCACGATCGCCTCGTCACATCCTCCGCAGGCGCCGAGCCAATAAATAGCAACCTTAGGTTTCTTGGTCATCTTGCTTCCCTTGGACCGCGGATCGCGCGGATAATCGCGGATAACGCGGATGACTATCCGCGTTATCCGCGACTATCCGCGCGATCCGTGGTTTCAACCTGCATTCCGTCCACCCGGATCGGGCCCAACTGCCTCAGTTCGCGAGCCAGGTTCTCGATTAGTTTGGTAATCGTATCCCCATCCGGATCAGTCCCGAGCTCCATGCGGAGACGGCGAGGATCGATCCCGTAACTGCTCAGGATCTTGTGCAGCAGGTGGACTTTCTTCCTGGTCTGGTAGTTACCGTCCTGAAAGTGACAATCGCCATCGGGACAACCCAGGATCAGGACGCCGTCGGCGCCCTCTTTGAAAGCCTTCAAAAGGTGAGTGCTATCGAGCTTGCCGCTGCAGATGACCGGGATCCAGTTCTTGATCCTTACACTCAACACATCTCGCCCGGTGAGATATCCCCAGCCGAAGCAACAGGAGAAACATACTATCTTGGGTTCGTACGGTTGCACGACGCAACTCCTTTCAGGCTGTCAGCCCCGCGTACACTTGCTTGATCTTCTGCTCCATCGTGTCCCCGTGCATTCGCCGGGCATGAGACGGGCAGGCGACTACGCACATCCCGCACGCCTTGCACCTGAACACGTCGGTCGAAGAGATCATTCGCCCTTCCTTGTAGCGCGACTCAGCCGCCCCGTAATAACAGGTGGAGGCACAAATGCCGCAGCCGCTGCAGACGTCCTCGTTGACCTCAACGGTCGGCAAGGTGTCCTGAACGTCGACCGCCAGGCAGGCTTTGCAGGAGACGCAGGGACCACAACGGGCGCACCGTCTCGCCTCTTCGATCGCCTCCTTTAGCGAGAACCCGCGCTCAAACAGCTGAAAATGAAGGCGCTTTTCCGGTGGGATCCAGACTACTTCCGGCTCGTGCTTGTAGACGCGCCGGTACGGAATGTCTTGCGCTTCAAACTGACGCTTGCGCCCGGCCTTCATGTCCAAGCCGCGCAGGTAGCGTTCGATCGACTCCGCCGCAACCAGGCCTTCGTGCATCGCCTCAACCATGAATCCGATGCGCCGGATGTCGCCTCCCAGAAAGACCCACTCTTTGTTGGAGCTCTGTAAGGTCAGGGGATCGACGGCCAGGCCTCCCTTTTCGCTCAGGAGACCTTCCTGCTGGAGAAACGAACGGTCGGGGCCCTGACCAACCGTGATCATCAGGACGTCGCCTTCGACAGCGGTTACATCGGTCGGGTCAAATTGAGGGTTGAAACCCTTCTCATCAAACACCTGGGTGCAGAGCGGACATTCAATTTTCTGGAACTTGCCGCCCTGCCCGACGATCTTTCGCACGCCGCGCGAGTAAATGATCCGAATGCCTTCTTCCCAGGCCCCTTTGATCTCGTCTTCATCCGCGGGAATGCCGTCACGGCTAGATTTGTCCGAGCATTCCAGACAAACGACGCTCGTTTCCGCGCCCAGACGGCACGCGGTTCGGGCCACATCGAAGGCCACATTGCCACCACCGATGACGATGATCTTCTTCCCTCGGAAGTAGCCGTGCTGAATGTTCCCGTGACTGACCTCGTACAGGAACGTCTGTCCGTACATG
>RPQK01000691.1 GCA_003819755.1 Acidobacteriota bacterium
GCTGATGCCGTTTGGCTCGATCCTGCATAGGGGAAAGCGGCGTCGCCTCGAGGCCTGATAAAGCGTCGGCCTCTCGTTGCCGCCGCACTCCAAAATGGCCTGGCGCCCCCGCGCTCCAAAAAGCAAATGGCATTGGGCGAGACGCCTGCACTCCCAGGGCGACGCCTCCAAGCCGGGTCGGTTCCAAGATGTGTATAAAGTTCAGCTTCTGCCGCCGCACTCCATATGGCCACCGCCTCGGCGCAAAATGCTGACATACTCCGGTTAAATGGATACCCCAGATGAGCGCTTATGCCCCTTTGGGGGGTGGGGACCTTTTTCAACACCCTCCGCGGGAGCGAAGCGAGCAAAGTAAGCGGCTCTGTAACGAGTGGCCTAAACCCTACGCAAACTCCTGCCGAATCGTAACCACATCCTCGAGCCCGTTGCAGCCGTAGAGGGCCGGCAGGACGTCCTTGGCAGGATGTTTGCGGCGGACGTCGGCTACCAGCTCTGTCCCCGCCCGGTACGCCGGGAGGCACATCCGGCCTAGCAACGGATGACGGCCCCACGCCCCGGAAAGTTTGTCCGCGCGCTCGGTTGATACCAGGAACTCGTTCCGCAGCAGCGCAGCCACCCGATCCTGTGGCCAACCTTCACTCCACGTTAGAAACGATGACTGGTTCTTGGCGTCATCCTGAAGCAACGCGAGCAGAACACCGATCTGGAGATCCCGATCCGGCAGTTCCGCTACGTCGTGAACTCCATAGGCCATCAGCACGGCGTTATTCGCAATTCCCTCAGCCAGGGTCGCTCCCCGAGTGTTCATCGTCTGAATCGTCCCCTCAAACCCGATCCTGTCCTCCTCGTAGAGCGCCTGAAGGAAAGCAAAAGTCGTGACGTGACCCGGCTCGACTTCGTGGCTGATCAACTGCTGGAACTCGGGCACCGAGATCTGGAGCGAGGCGTTAATCTCATAGGTCGCTTCGAATTCCGGTTTCCCTTCCGCTGTTCGCGCCCGTCCGACATAATTCATCGAACCCGAGAACCAGGCGTCCTTGATCGGAAGGAACCGGATGTTGGCTCTCGGCACTCTCGCCAAGTCAGCTGGCAGGGCAGACATCACGTGGCTTGCGGTCAGAGCATCGAATTGCGCGATAAAGGCTGCGGCGAGGGCCGGGATAGAGGCAGATGGGACAAGCCGGGCAGCGCGCCACTGGTCGACAGCCGCCAAGAGCTCGTCCGGCGAGGAGATCGAATAGCCGGCTTCCCTGAGCTGGTGCGTGAGCAGTTCCCGTTTGGTGCCCGGCTCGGACGGGGTGGGCACCAGCCCCGTTGAGGCCAGGAAGCATCTTTCGTATGGCACGGCAGGGCCACGTCCAATCTGCTCCAAGGCGAGATCCCACATGACGTTCAGGCACTCAGCTACACCGGACAGGTAGACTCCCCTCTTGCCCGGCTGGCCGTCTGCCAGTTTCTTGAAGTCGGTGAGAACGTCGGCCAGTCGAACAGCTTCGAGGTAGCGTTCAATCGCGTTACGGTCCGGTTGTTTTGCCGAGACGCCGCCGGTTTCACGAACCGCAGCAGCAGTGGGATGGGTGTAAGCCAAAGGCAGAGGTTGATCGGAGAACCACGAATCGGCGATGAACCGGCCCATTCCCGAAGGATTGAGGACATCCCCTCCCCAGAGAGTGTCAATTCCGATGATGGCGTTGGCGACGGTGTCGTTGAATGAGGTCATAGGAGTTACGGGTTACGGGTTACGAGTTGCGGGTTGCGAGTCTCATGGACTCACACGGACTCACGCGGACAATCGATGTGTCCGTCCGTGTCCGTGCGCGTGAGTCCGTGTTCTTATCGCGCCCCGCGGCCAGTGAAGACGGCGGGTATCGTCTTCAGCATGATCACCACATCGAGCCAGAACGACCAGTTGTCGATGTACTCCAGATCCATCTCCATCCAGCGATGGAAATCGATGTCGCTGCGGCCCGAAACCTGCCATAGACACGTAATTCCCGGCTTCACACTCAGCCGCCTTTTTTGCTTGGTGGCGTAGTATCTTACTTCCTCCGGCAGAGGCGCCCTGGGACCCACAATGCTCATCTGCCCTTTCAACACGTTCCAGAGCTGAGGCAACTCGTCCAGGCTCGATTTGCGAAGTATTCTACCGAGGGGCGTTACGCGGGGGTCATTTCGCATCTTGAATACAGGACCGTCCATCTCGTTCAGGTGGCGGATTTCCCAGAGCTTGTCCTCGGCACCATCCATCATAGTTCGGAATTTGACCAGCCTGAAGCGACGGCCGTACAGCCCGCACCGCATCTGCCTGTAGAAGACAGGGCCTGGAGATGTGAATTTCACAGCGGCGGCGACAAGGAGCAGAAGAGGCGAAAGACAGATCAGAGACGTGAGCGCAATGACGAAGTCCGCTACTCGCTTCGCAATAAGCGACATGTCGTGATCAGGGGCGGTCGCGAAGGTAAGAAGCGGTACATGTTCCAGAAAATCCAGCGAAACCCGCGAGGTGGTTGTAGGGAAAAAATCGAGAGCGAGGCGGGTCCTCACCCCGAGATCCTCGCAAAAAGCGATCAAATCCTCGAAATCCTCCAGATCACGCACGTCGGACCCCACAAAAACAACCTCATCCACACCCTCCCGTTGTTGAAGGATCGTCTGCAGGTCCTCTAAGGCTCCCAGACGCGGCAAGTCGGGCAGTTCAGGCTCGTCTGGCCTGGTGCTCACGTAGCCTTCCACCCTGTAGCCCCAGGCCCTCATTTTGCCGAGCAACTTGGCCATCACTTCCGCACGGCCGTTAGCACCGATGATGACGATGTTCACCCGGTTGTGCTCGCTCAGGTTTCGGCGCCAGAGCAACCAGTAGAAGAACAATCGAATCAGACATTGAAAGAGGCCTACCAGGACGAGCAAAGTCAACAAAACCGGGCGGCTGATGACCAGTTTGAAGAAGTACGACAGAAAACCAGCCGCAAATGCAGTCACGAGGACGAACTGCGCGATACGGAGAAACTGCTGTGTCAGCGAGACTTCCAGCAGCTGAGGATAGCGCTGGGTCATCGTAAGCAAGAGAACCCAGCAAGGGAGAAATGCGAGGAAGAAGACAAAATAGTCGGAAAAAGGCAGAAGTTCTGGATTAAACAGCCGGGACCAGGCTTCGGGCGTCAATACGACCAGATAAGAGCGAAGGTGATAACTGAGGTAGAGGGCAAGCAGGCCGGCGGCGAGGTCAGCAACCAGCATCAGCTTCGCATAGGTCTGGTAGCGGCGACGAAACATAGATGACTTGGATCAATCGGATCGAAAACCAGAAACCAGGGAAGAATTTACTACCACTGTACCAAACAGTCAAAGCTACAGACTAGCACAGCGAGATATCCGCAACCCGCGGCGGACGAGAGAACGTGAATCCCTCGGCATAGTCGCAGCGTGCGGCAGTTCCCAGGTAGTGGTGGAAGCTCCGGATCCGCACCAGGAAGTCGGGTTTGCTCAAATAGTTCTCCGGATCGGCAGAGGAAGGGTCAAAGAGCTGCGACTTGTAGGCCCGAATCGCCGCCTCTTTCTGCTCGTAATACTCTGAAATGTCAACGACCACCTGCGGCACGGCGACGTAGTTCGGCTGCAACCAGAACCCGACCTTGTCCGGCCGGTGCCGATTCTGTCCCGTGTCGATCTTTGCCAAACCGGCGTGGTGGACCGCCTCTTCAACGAGTCTGGACGTTTTGAGGTGATCGGGATGCCCCACAGGAGAGTGCGTCAGGACCATACGGGGCCGGCATTCGCGAAGGATTCGGATGAGCCTGTCGCGGCTGGTCTTATCTACGGGAATGTCGCCATCTTCGAGCTCCAGATTGGTCCGAAATTCGAGCCCGAGGATCCGGCCTGCGGCCGCCGATTCTTTCACTCGAATCTCCGGGGTGCCTCGAGTTCCCAACTCCCCACGCGTCAGGTCCACAATCGCGGTCTTGCGAGCCAGGGAACGCAGCTTCACCAAGGTGCCGCCGCAACCCAGCTCGACATCGTCCGGGTGGGCGCCAATCGCCAGGACGTCAACTTGAGGAAACATACAGTATCTGGTGCTCCTTGCAGAACGGCTGAATCGACCGGAGAATCTCGTTTACCAGACCGGGACCTTCCAGGATCAGGAAGTGGTTAAAGTTAATTAGCCGCTCCTGCAGCATCTGTTCCGGGTAGATCGAATTGTGCAAAAAAGACACATGCCGAGCCAGGTCGGACGATTGACGTGCGTAATTCCTGATGAACCGGTCCTTGACCTTGTTCACCTGGTAGAGCATCTTGGCTTGCGAGTTGCGCAAAAGCTGAGCGATGCCTGGGTCTA
>RPQK01000692.1 GCA_003819755.1 Acidobacteriota bacterium
CTTCATCCTTCATCCTTCATCCTTCATCCTTTACTTGATGTATCCGAGGCTCCTCAGCCGTTGCAGTTCCTCTTTGGACAGGTTTTCCCCGCTGTCGCCTTTGGGAAGCCGCGCCGCCTCCGCTCGCTGACGCCAAGCGTCGATCATGGGGCGCATCAGCTTGACCTGTTCGGGATTTCTTTCCGCCAGGTTGTGCTGATCAAGGGGATCATCAGCCCGTTTGTACAGCTCGAATTCGGGTCCACCTTCCGGGCGTTCGAAATTGTGAATGAGTTTCCAACCGTTCCAGACCAGCGACACAGAACCGCTGTTCCTGGGCGGTGGTCCTCCCATATGTTTGGTCGGTGCCTTTTCCGTGATCGCCGGTCTTGGCGTCCCATTTTCTTTGGCATGAGCCACCAAGCTTCGGTTCAAAGTGACCGTGCTCGATTGCTTCTGTCCCGATATGAGAGGTACCAGGTTGCGCCCCTGCAACTTGCCGGGTTCACGAAGACCCGCGAGCGCGAGGGTTGTCGGCATGATATCTATACTTTCGACAGTCTCTGAGACGACTGCTTTGGAGGGAACAACGCCGGGCAGGTGGAAAAACAGGGGAACCTGGCTCAATTCACTGTAGGCCGACTGGCCATGGAACATCTTGCCGTGTTCCAGGAACTCCTCCCCGTGATCACTTGTGAAGACCAACAAGGTCTTATCACTCAACCCAAGAGTACGGAGTCGTTCGTAAAGCCGGGCAATCTCGGCGTCCAGCGCCTTTATCGACCCGTCGTACCAGTCTTTGTCATAACCGACGTACTCCTCGGGATTCAGCCCGGCCTGGATTAGCTCCTCCCGATTTGGCATACCAAAGTTCTTCATCAACGGGTCTTTGATCACCTCCCGAACCTTTTTCAGGTGCTCAAGGTGTTCCTCCTTCTTTGCGAGATCTGCCCAGAGACCGTTGTAGGGCGGGTACGGCTCGTATGGATCGTGGGGATCAAAGACGTGGAGGAATACGAAGAACGGGACGTCTTTATGCACTTCCAGCCATTCAGTCAAGCGATCCACGTACTCACGGGCCGTTTTGCTCGATTCCGGGTCTGAAACGGAGGTCGATTCATGCAGCTCCTCGAACCCCTGATGCAGGTTCGTAAACTTCCCGGTAAACAGGACCGAGGAATAAGAAACAGTCGCATAGCCGGCGTTTCGGAAAACCTCGGCCATGGTATTCGCCGTCGCAGGAAGCCTGTCAGTGAATTCGCGGACTCCGTGCGCTGACGGGTAAAGCGAAGTCATGATGGTCGGCGTCGAAACCTTTGTCCAAGTTGCCTGAGAGATGGCGTCTTTAAACAAAGCGCCTTCTCGGGCCAGGCGCGTGAGGAAAGGAGCCGTCTCTCTGCCGTAGCCGTAGAAGTTCAGGTGGTCACGGCGCAGGGTATCAGCCATGATGAGGACTACCCCCTGAGGAGTCTTCTTTTCGTCGCTGGTGCTCGCATTCAGTTGGGCTGTGACTGGACGACTGCCTTTGTGGCGGATTACAGGACTGCCCCAGAAACCCAGGGTCCCCGGCTGTGCGCTCTGCAGGGAAAGTGACAAGCGCACTCTGCTGCCTTGATACCGGGAAAGGTCTACTGGAACGGATTCCCAGCGATGGGGTTTGGTGATTGTCCGCTCGAGAAGGGGTTCCGATTTAGAATCGCCGGCCGGGGCCGCGGTTATCTTAAAAGTCACCGGCGCAAATTCGACGGTGCCGACGTTGAGGTCCAGCCACGGGTTAGTGCCAAGGTCCGCTTCTACTTGGATGCTCTCCGGACTTCGCGCCACCAGCGTCTCATGGTAGATCTCGGCCAGTCCCTGCCATCCTATGCCGGAGGGAATGCGGGCGAGGTTCTCACGGCGGGATACGAGCCGAACCGATTCGATCTCAAACTCCGCATCCGGCGCATCGGTCGGCCGGATGAGCAAGTGTCGAAGCTTATTGGCCTGGGTCGGCCGCAGCGGCTGGATAGTGTAGGTCTGGAACCCCTCTCCCGCTATAAGAGGCGTGGTATCGGGCCAGGGCGCCTGGCGTGCCATGCCGACGATCTGGTTGAAGTCCGGTTCATCGCCACCCGGCGAACGCGGGCGGACCATGGCCGAGCCGATACTCACGTTGGCTCCTTTGGTGGCCCGCATGCGAATCTCGACCGAGTGGATCAAGTCATCATTTTCAATTGTCCGGGCTACATAGACGATCGGGAAGTCCCCGGTTGAACGGCCGACGAGCCGGCCATTGCGCAGGGCGAGGCCGGAAACACCGGGGCCCGCCTTCCAGCCCAGAGTCTCGGACGCCTCCTTATGCTTAACCGGAGACGGCTTCGAGAAATCCCAGAGTGCCAACGGCTGAAGCTCGCCCACGGAATCGGGCGTTCCTTTGACCATCTCCGGCCGGAACGTATCGACGAGACGGATTGGAGTTACGGAGTCGGAACTACCGCCGCCGCACCCGGCGAAACCGAGAACGACGAGCACAAGCAGAAAGGCCTTCTGCCGATCGCGACTGAACATGGACACCCCCTTGGGGCATTCCAGGGAGGAACGCCCGGGCTGTTAATTGTCAGGACAGGTAATATGACGCGGGTTATTAACAACGTTGTGCAGTCAGTCTACGTCTAAGGCCGGACGACCGTCAAGCAAGGGCGAATCCCCCACACAAGCCCCAAGCTCCCTGCTCGCAACAGCGCGTCGATTTTCTCAAGAGCGTTAAGTGCGCTTGTACTCAGGGCGAGATGCGGGCGCTCAATCTCAGACTCCCGAGGATTGATTCGAATGATACGGGCTCGTGAACTGGCGGCAAGCCTTTCCGAGAAATAGCGGATCGTGGCAACAGCCGTACCTGCGCCGATTTCCAGGATCGCCTGCGAGATCGACCGATGACCGTCGAGAAAATGAGCGAGGCGGACAGATTGCCGGTCTGAGCGCGCGCTGAGCCAAGCCCAGTCCCCGAACATCAGGATGTTCGGACGAGCGATTCCGCCACAACGCGGGCACCGGGGCATTCGGGTCGCGCGCATCGTCTCGGGATCCACCGGAACGTCTTCTTCGTTCGGCCAGATCTGCGAACTACAGGGCTCGAGGCATTGCAGGTGATGGATCGATCCATGGACCTCGTGGATCCCGTCTCGCGGGAATCCCGCTTTCTGAAAGTGGCCGTCGACATTCGAGGTAACGACGAAGCACTCAACGTTTCTTTGGGTCGCCCAGGCGAGCAGAATGGCGAATCCTCGATGAGGAGATGTCTGCCGGTAGAGCGACAGCCGGTGGCCGTAAAAACCCCAGGCCAGGGTTGGATCATCGTGAAAATGCCGCGGATTGGCCAGTTCTTCAAACCGGATGCCGAGCGGCTGGTAAGAGGGATAGGCTCTCCAGAAGCCGTCCACTCCCCGAAAGTCCGGTAGACCGGAATCCACACCCATTCCCGCGCCGGCTGCGATGATTATGGCGCCGGCGCTCCGTATTATTTTTGCCGCATCCTCGTACACTCCCTGGTTTCCGATACTCGGCATGGTCTTTTCAGTACGTACGTATCTGTTCTTCAGTATCTTAATAAAGCGGCACGGTCCAGTGACACTGCAGAGCAAGTTCCTCGCCGCTAATATTAAAGACTGTCCCCTATTATTCCCCCTCAACTTGCTGAACACTTCGCTGATGCTCTCACTCTAAACGTAACGCAGCCGGGCCCGGTATATGCAGGAAAGGACGACGTGGCAAACGCCACGCCATGGTGACTGAACGATGAAAAGGATCTTGATACTGCTACCTGCTTTCCTTCTTGTAGCCGCCGTTAACGCTCAAGACGTGCCGAAGGCCGAGTTGTTCGGAGGGTTCTCGTACTCGCGCGGAGATATTGACCTCAACATGTATGGCTGGAATTTTGAGGTCGCCGGAGTGGTCAATCCATGGTTCTCGCTCGTCGGTGACGCATCGGGCAATTACGCAGATATCGGCGCGGGGATTGTCGACGCGAGCCTTAGCATACACTCCTTCGCGGCCGGGCCTCAGTTCTCCGCTAGGCGAGATTCGATTACTGGCTTTGCAAGGATCCTCGTGGGAGGGACCCGAATCGGCAGCGGCGTGTTCGGTGTCAGCGGCGGGGACACGAAGCTTGGCTTAGTTATTGGAGGCGGCTTAGATGTCCCACTCAGTGCCCGGTTCGCCATTCGGGCAATTCAAGCCGACTGGATTTATGTCCCGACCAATGGAAGCGACCTTAACCAGGCACGGATATCATCGGGCTTGCTCGTTCGCTTCTGAATCAACGCTCCACCGGTTTTAATAACCAAAGCA
>RPQK01000693.1 GCA_003819755.1 Acidobacteriota bacterium
CAGATCAGCCTCAGTGCTCTCATGTGTGCTCAGCGCTCGACAGTTTGGAAGTATAGGTTCTCGAAGCCTGCCCGATCTACTGCATCTCGGTCCGACTGAAAGACCAGCCGGCCCCGGTGTTGAATCAGAACCCTCGTGCACAGTTCCAGACCCTCGGCCAGGCTGTGCGTGATCATCAAAACCGTGCGTCCCTCTTCCCGGAGGCTTCGCAGCATCTCGGTCAGAATCCGACTGCCGTGTTGGTCAAGCCCGGTATACGGCTCATCGAGCAGGATCAGCCGCGGCTCGTGCAGGAGCGCACGTCCCAGAGTAAGCCGCTGCTTCATGCCCCGCGAGTAACCGCGCACGGCAAGATCGGCCGCTTCACGAAGCCCCATCTTCAGGAGCATCTCCGACGCCGCGTTGTCGGGGTCCGGCAAAGAGTAGAGCCGGCCGTAGAAGGCCAGGTTCTCGCGCCCCGTCAGCTCGTTGTACAACAGGGTCTGATGGGAGACGTATCCGACCTCGGAGCGATTCCTGGACGATCCGTCGGCCGAAAAAACTACCTTCCCGCTGGTGGGAGAAAGAAGCGACGCCACCATCTTCAGCAGCGTGGTTTTCCCTGCCCCGTTTGGGCCGAAGATAGCTATAAAGTCGCCGGTCCGGATCTCCAGATCGACGTTCCTGACTGCCGTGACGGGTCCGAATTTCCTGGTAAGTTTCACCAGCCGGACGAGAGGTGCTGGGGCGGGGGAAGCGGGCATGCTTTTCTCAGTCGTTCGTTTCCGATTCCTCGAGCCTTCTCAGAACATCCGCCGCTCGCCGTTCGAAATCGGCCCGCAGTTGGGTGTAATCCTGGAGCGACAGCTTGCCCATTCTGTAATCCATCTCGATGTCTTTCAGGCTCGAGATAATTTCGTCCTTCTCGTCGCGGAGACTCTCCTGCGCGCTATCTCCTGATTCTTCCCGGTCTTCCGGTGCCCTCTCCGAAACGAGCGGATAGGCCACATAGATTATCGCGGCAATGAACAGAAGTGGAGCAATTAATTGCGGCATGATTTCCTAAGGCACGGTTCTTATCCACGAATTACACGAATTACACGAATTGACGCCAATTAGCACTGCCACTCGCTAAAGTGGCAGTCCTAATTGGTGTCAATTCGTGTAATTCGTGTAATTCGTGGATAAGAACCGTACTAATCCTCCCTCATCTCCTCTTCCAGGAGCTTTCGGTATTTCTCGTCAAGCTCGGGTGGCATGGCCTCCACGGCTTCTGTCTCGGCGCCCTTCGGACGCAGTTTCCTCACGACAGCGACGACAACCACCGCACCGACAGCTAACCCGACAAACGGCAGGACCCAAGCAAGAACGTTAAAGCCCTCAAGCTTGGGTGCCCCAAGAACCTTCGGCCCGTATTTCTTCTCGAAGGCCGCAAAGATCAGCGCGTCGGTCTTTCCCTCTTTCACAAATGTCGCGACTTCCTTCCTCATGTCGGCGGCCTGTCCGCAGTCGCAGCTGGCCACAATGATATTGGCGCACCCGCACGTGCAGACCAAATTGTTGGTCAGTTTTGAGACACGCTCCTTCTCGGTAGGAGCTTCAGCCGCCCAGCCGACTGTTGACAGGCAGAGCATCAGGAGCGCCAGTACCGACTTAGGCCGCGACATCTTTGGCCTCCTCCTCGTCGACTGCCCGGCTGACGTGCGCCGCCGGCGGCTTGGAATTAGGCAACATGACAAACAGTCCACCCAATACCATGATCCCGATCCCTATCCAGATCCATTGCACCAGCGGGTTAACGAAGACGTGGAAAGAAACTACCCCTTTGTCCCAGCCGGCCAGGACGACATACAAGTCTTCTTTCAATGTTGGACGGATGGAGACCTCCGTCATCGGCTGTTCGCTCTTGTGGTGGAAGTGCTTTTCCGCCAGGACTTCGTCGATTTTCGCACCGTTCTTAAGGACGTCCAGCTTCGCCGTCACCACGTTCTTCTCCGGATCCGATCGTTCGCTCAGCCCTTTAAAGACGAGGGTATAGTCTCCGATTTTGAAGAAGTCACCCTGACGGACGCTGAACTCCTCCTCGATTCGGAAGAAAGAACTGGCAATGATGCCAAAGAAGACGAGCACCACTCCGGCATGGATGATGAACCCGCCGTATCGGCGTTTGTTCATCAAACTGAGATCCTTGACCGCGGTCAGAAAGCCGGTCGGCCTGATGGTCTGCCGGGCGCGAGCACCTTTATAGAACTCAAAGACGATCGTGGCCATGACGAAGCCGCACGCCGAGAAGAAGACGAGCGGTATCAGGCTCCTCACTCCGACCGCCACCGCTATCAATCCTGTGACCAGTCCAGCGGCGAGCGGGTACAGGAAATTCCGCCGGAAGTTCTTCGCCGATGCCTTCCGCCACGCGATCAGCGGACAGACCCCAGTCAATATCAGGAGCGCCAGCGCTAGCGGCATGCTGACATTGTTGAAGAAAGGAACCGACACCGTGATCTTCTCGCCCGTGACCCATTCCGAAAGGATGGGGAAAACCGTGCCCCAGAAGACTGCAAAACAGATGGAGAGAAACAGCCAGTTGTTGAGCAGGAACGAAGCTTCCCGGGACAGGAAGGACTTCATACGTTGTTCACTCTTCAACTGCGGAGATCGATAGACGATCCAAAAAACGGTAAACAGGGCCGTGGAAGCCAGAAAGACGACGAAGAACGGGCCGAGGTTCGAGAGGGCAAAGGAGTGAACGGAGGATATCACTCCGCTTCTCGTGATGAACGTTCCGAAAATCGACAGCTGAAAAGCGAGGAGCACCAGGATGAAGTTCCACGTCCGTAGCATTCCCTTCTTCTCGGTGATCATGACCGAGTGCAGGAACGCCGTGGAGACCAGCCAAGGCATGAACGAGGCGTTTTCCACCGGATCCCAGGCCCAGTAACCGCCCCATCCCAGTTCTTCGTAAGCCCACATTCCGCCGAGCGCGATCCCAAAGGTGAGAAACACCCAACTGATCAGGCTCCACTGCCGGGTCGTTCGAATCCACGACGTATCGAGTTTTCCGCTCATCAGAGCGCCCATGGCGAAGGCAAACGGCAGGCTGACCCCAATGTACCCGAGATAGAGGGCCGGGGGATGGATGACCATGTACGCGTTCTGAAGCAAAGGGTTGAGCCCTTGACCGTCGACCGGAACCTGAGTGAGCGTGTTGAACGGATTGGTGAGGAAGTTGAGTAAGACCGTGAAGAACAGGAGTATCCCCATCAGCACGGAGACCGCGTACGGCATCAACTCCCGGTTACGGTGCCGGTTCTGAACGACCGCGATAAAAGAAAAGAAGGAAAGGACGAGAGCCCAGAGCAAGAGGCTGCCGCTCTGCCCGCCCCAGAAAGCGGTGAACTTGTAGACGGCCGGCATCTTGGACGTACTGTATTGAGCCACGTACTCGACGACAAACTGGTCGGTCAGGAGCAGGTACCAGAGCGAAACGGACGTGGCCACGAGTATCCCAAAGGCGGCAATGGCGGCGTTTTCCGCGCTCCGCGTCAAAGGCAGGCTCTTTCGCCATCCTCCGAGTGCCCCGATCACCATGCCGTAAGCAGACAATAAGAGGGCCCCAAAAAGACAGTACTGGCCTAGTTCGATCATTCGCTGTTACTTCGCTTCCTTTTGAAGTGGGACGTCGTCAGGGTGTTGATCTCCCTGCGACTCATACTTAGAAGGACACTTGGCGAGCAGCGTGTTGGCTTGAAAACGGCGTTGGTCGGCTTGGTAAGTTCCCTCGACCACCACCTCCGCGTTCTCTTTGAAGGTGTCTGGAATGATTCCCCGATAGACCACGGGAACCCGACGGTCCGATTGCTTTTCAAAAACGAAAAACTCGACTTCCGATGTGCCCGGGGTCCGATGAATGGTCCCGGGAGCGACATATCCACTTACACGGACGCCTTTCCCGTTCAGATCGTCAGCGCTCGCCAGCAGCTCAGAAACACTGTAGTAATAGACCATGGAATCGTTGATTCCACTGAACATCAGGTACACGATGGCGCCAATGATCAAAGTACCGGCCACGATAAACTTCGCGTGAGGCATTCGTCCTATTCCTTCAATTCCTTCGGGTTTAAATTATTCTACATTCTAGCATACGGGGTGACCCAACCCAGGGGGCGCCGTTCCGGTACGGACCAGCACGGACAGACACGAACCAGCTTGGTTGAGATCAGTCCGTGTCCGCCCGTGTTTGTCCGTGCCTGTCCGTGGTGGTCGGTAAAGGAGGTGCCCTGGGTTCAGACGGCGCCCGGCTCGGGAGCCGGGCGCC
>RPQK01000694.1 GCA_003819755.1 Acidobacteriota bacterium
GCAGGCGGGACGCCTGCGCTCCCAGGGGACGCCCCCACTCTCGGTTCTTATTTGAGCGCTTATGCCCCTTCGGGGTGGAAAACAATGCGGCTCCAAACGGCCGCCTGCTACTTCCTGAACCTCGCCACAAACCCACCGCCGTTGCGCATTTGAATGGTCAGGGTGTCGCCGCATTGGGCGGACTTCTCCTCCATCACCACGGCGTCGTCCCTGGCCGAGTCATCACGCGCAAACGTTGCCTTGTACTGACCATCGCCCAGAAATGCGAGCGGCACCTGGATAGTCCGGCCCTGCGCGCCGCACATCACAGCCAAATACCAGGTGGCGCCGCTCCGGCGGGCAAAGATGGACAACTCTCCAATTTCCGATCCGGGCAAAACGAGGGTCTCGTCCCAGACCGCCGGGATGTTCTTGATCACGTCAACGGCCGGGTTGGACAGAACCGCCTGCGGATGCGCAGCCAGAGTCAGGAGCGGGCTGTCGAAGGTGGCAAAGCTAGCGATCTGGTGGGCCCAGGTTGTATCGCCTCGCCGCTCCCCGAAGTGCAGCGTCGTGTAGTCGGCCGGGCCGGCCAGGTAGCGGGTGAAGGGCAGGATCGTTTCATGGCGGGCGCGCTCCCGCATGGAGCTGCTCTCCATGCCGCGCACCGCTTCGCGGCACAGCTCGTTCGGCCACGTGCGGTCGCGACCGGTCGGCTTGTTGGCCCCGTGGAAGTCGATCACCATCTGATATTCCGCCGCCTTCCTGAGCAGCTCTTCGTACAAGTCGATGGTTTCCTTGGCTTCGTGGTCCATGAAATCGATCTTCGCCCCAGCCACCCCCAAACCGTGCAGCTTCGAAAAGAACTCCTCACGCTGCTCGGGGCTTCGCAGCTGGTTGCTGTGTCGCCAGAAAAGGAGCCGGACGCCGCGCTGGGCGGAGTACTGGACGATGTCGCGGATCTGCTCATCGGTCCAGCGGGTCCACACTCCTTCCAGGATGTGATATTCAAAACCCAACTGGCCGGCCTGTTCGGAGAAGCCTTTCAGGCCATCGAAACTGCCGTCGCCGCCATCGACATAACGCCACACCGAACGGCCGGGCTTGACCCAGTCGGTCTTTATCCCCTGGGGGAACAGCTTGGGATCGGGCGGGGGGCAAAGATCAGAAACGATCGTGCTGTTGACGAGGGTGTTCAGGTCCGCGCCGGTCAGCACCACGCGCCACGGAGTCGTAATCGTGCCGGAGACCGCGGCGGCCCGGCCAAGGCGTTTCGCCTCGTCCCGCCCGTAACGCAGCTCGTACGGCCAGTTGAGGGGCTGCCGATGACCAAGACCGGTGACAAAGCCCCGGCGCCCATCGCCTTCGAGCCCCATACCCGCGTAGTCCAAGAGATTCGCTTCGGTGATTACGCCGTAACCCGCGCGGCCCGGGAGCTTGAAGGTCACCGGCGGTCCGGCCCATTCGCCCGACCCCACCGAGTCGATCTCCTTTTTCTGATACGCGGATTCGTAATGACCGCTCAGATCGTGGTACCAAACGGTCGAACCGGCGGGGAGCACGAAAGTCGAGCACTCGTCCGGCACTCTCGACTCCTCGGGCTTTCCCGGGATCACGTGGCGATACGCGACACCATCGTTCGACACCCGGATCTCAAGCACATAGTTTGTCAAGCTCAGATCATGGGTCAGCGAGATGCGCGCCCCGTTATATCGAGTGCTCGCCTGGCTCTTCATCCCGTGCCATGGGTAGCTCTCGTTGGCTTCATAACGCTCCGCGCCTCCGAACACCACGCCGCTCGACAGGTCAAACCCATCCAACTTCATGACAATCGGCGATGCATCCAGTATCGGAACTCCGTCCCGTTTCACGATGAAGGCCAGTCGCTCCGCATTGGGAAGAACTGTCAGGCTGACTTTTCCGTCCGGGCTCACGACCTCGACCTGCTCCATCTTGACTCGGGTCGAACGCCGGCTGGTCGGCCGCTGCCGTTCGCCGGGTCTGGCTTGCGACTGCTGACCAGGCTGAACGGGAATAAGCTGGACGGTGCGGAGCGTCAGGCCCAGTCCCTTCGCCGCCTCGATCCGCTTCGCAGCGAACTGCACGGTTACGGTCCCCGGCCCCTCGAGCCGAGCTCGGCCCAGATTCGTGTAGACGTCTTTCCATCGCGGGTTCCGGTCGTTTTGAATACGTCGGCCGTCTTCGATGATTCCCTGGAGTTTCTGACCGGCGACATCGACCTCAACGACGTGCGGGCCCTCCCAGTCATCCCCGCCGCGTGGCGCACGGGCTTCGCAGGTCACAAGCCGCACTTCGTACTCGCCGCCCTTTTGGGCCCGAAAGTTCCATTTCAGCCCGCCGTCCCCCGTCAGCCATCGGTTCGTTACTCCACGGATATCGACGGCAAAAGCCTCGCCGCCGGCCGGCTGCTTGATTTCAGCGAAGCTGGGAGAAAGCGTGATCTTTCCATCCGGTTGCTGAACCAGGCCCGGGTCAACACGGGCATCCCCCTCAATATCCAGGGCTACGACCGAAGCGTTCTTATCCGGCGGAGAAGACGGCAGCTGGATTCGGAGGGTATGGATATCCCCGTCGACTGTTTGTTTGATCGGCAGCGGTTTGCCGGGGTCAGCCAGCAGCCGGGCGGCACGAACCTGACTCTGCAAGCCGTAGAGCACGAGCTCGCCGGCCGGCCAGTCGATCAGGTGCAGGTACAACTTGCCAGGCTTTCGCGTCACAGACCCCCATTCGAACTCATAGGGGAATGGGCTCGGTTGCGCTCCGTAGACGGCCTCCGAGTTCACCTTCATCCACTGGCCAACTTCGAGGAGGCGATCAACGCTCGGCTGGGGAATGAGGCCTTCGGAGGTCGGGCCCACGTTCAGCAAGTAGTTGCCGTTCTTGCTCGCAACATCGACCAGCTGGCGGATCAGCGTCTGGGCTGATTTCCAGTTGTTGTCGTCCTTCTTGAACCCCCACGTGTCGTTCAGCGTGACTGGAGTCTCCCAGTCGTAGTCGAGCACTTTCACCGGCAACTGGTTATCACCCGTGCTCCGATAGTCCCCCATGTCGTTGCCAATGCGACCACTTACCAGACAGTCGGGCTGGATCGAGTGCACGAGGTTGGCCAACTCGATGCTCTGTTCCTTGGTCATGCGCCTGGGCGTATCGAACCAGATGAGGCCGATGGGGCCGTACTGAGTCAGGATCTCTCGCACCTGAGGTTTGACCAGCTCATTCAAGTATTTCGGGAAGTCCTTCTTGGCTTCGTCATAGTCCCAGTTGTTGCCGTCCCCGTTCGGATGGTGCCAGTCCTGGGTCTGTGAGTAATAGAAGCAGAGGCGGATGCCTTCGCGCTTGCAGGCGGCCGCCAGCTCCTTCATCGGATCGCGCTTGAACGGGGTTCGGTCCACAATGTCGTAGTCCGAGGACTTCGAATTGAACATCGCGAAGCCGTCGTGGTGTTTGGAGGTAATGACGATATATTTCTGTCCGGCCGCCTTGGCCAGCCGGACCCACTCGTCGGCATTGAATTTGACCGGATTGAACTGGCCCGTCAGTTTCTCGTACTCGGTGACCGGGATCTTGGCGCGATTCATGATCCACTCGCCGATGCCGGGAATAAGTTTCCCCTGCCATTCTCCAGCAGGGACCGAATAGACGCCCCAGTGGATGAACATGCCGAAGCGGGCCTCACGCCACCATTTCAGACGCGCTTCCCGCTTGGCCGGAGTGTCGTTGAAGTTCTGCGGCGAAGCCGCAGAGAGAGTGGATAAGGAGATAAGAAGAACTAGTAGTGCACGAACGAACATGAAACCTCCCGTTAATCCTGTCAATCCTGTTAATCCTGTCGGAAAGGCTTTTCTGACAGGATTAACAGGATTAGCAGGATTAAGCCCTCGGGGCTACGATTTGAAACTCATCCGACGCCGTCACCGTTTGGCCGGCGATTTTGTCCTGAACCTCCACCCTTATCTGATATCGCCCGGGCTCGAGATCTGCCGTCGGGATGGCCCGAATCAAGACCGCCCGCTGGCTTGAGAAGTACTGAAGCGACTCCCCGGTCTCATCCACCATCTGGCTGATCGTTTTCCCGTCGCGCAGCACTTGGTAGGAGACCCGCAGCAAAGGCGTGCTTGTGGCCTGATCGACCGCCGCGTTATAAACCTGTAAATAAAGGCCCACCGGGTTCTTCTGCACGAAAGCCTTGTCGACGCTCGGCCGGACTTTGACATTGCCGAGCACAAACCTCTGCTCCATTTCCGCCGCATCGGTCAGCGGCACGATCACATCGGCCAGGA
>RPQK01000695.1 GCA_003819755.1 Acidobacteriota bacterium
AGCGAGAGTGGGGGCGTCCCCTGGGAGCGCAGGCGTCCCGCCTGCACTGGGGCAAGGGGCGTCCCGCCCCGTCCGCGCCTCTCGCAAGGCCGATGGTGCCGACAGCACGGACGGGGCGGGACGCCTGCGCTCCCAGGGGACGCCCCCACTCTCGCTTCTTATTTGAGCGCTTATGCCCCAAGGGGGTCGCGTAGCAAAGCCCAGGGTTGGCCGCGTTTTTTGCGGCCTACCCCAAAAAGGACAGCAGTCAATCGCATGATCTATAAACGCTGGCTCTTGCTGTTATTCGTCCTCTTCGTTTCCCCCCTTCAGGCCCAGTTCAATGCCGTCGAAACGGACAACCTGAGGCTGATTTACTTCGGTCAAATGCAGGCGTACCTGGTGCCGTACGCTGTGCAGTGTTTCGAGAACTCGTTCAAGGTTCATCGAGAGCTGTTCAAGTACGACCCCAAAGAGAAGATAACGATCGTCCTTCACGACCTTTACGATTCGGGGAACGGCAGCGCTGACTCAATCCCGCGAAACTTCGTCTTTGTGGCCGTGGCGCCGCCGAGCTACGTTTTCGAGACCCTTCCGGGTAACGAACGCATCAACGGGCTGATGCATCACGAGCTGGTGCACGTCGTGACACTGGACCAGGCGTCCAGCGCAGACCGAAAGTTTCGATCCGTGTTCTTCGGCAAAGTGGTTCCGAGCGCCGAAAACCCGGTGACAATGGCGTATGCCTATCTGACCACTCCACGCCGTTACGCGCCACGCTGGTACCTGGAGGGTATCGCTGTTTTTGTCGAGACCTGGATGGCCGGGGGCCTTGGTCGCGCACTTGGCGCGTACGATGAGATGGCGTTCCGGGCGCTGGTTCGCGACAACGCTCAGATTTGGGACCGGGTCGGCTTGGAGTCCGAAGGGAAGAAAACCGATTTCCAGGTGGGGGCAATCTCTTACCTGTACGGCACGCGGTTCATGAGTTATCTGGCTTACCAGTATGGTCCCGAGTCCCTATTGAAATGGACCGCGAGAACGGATGGAACGACCCGCTATTTCGCCTCACAGTTTGAGCGGGTCTACGGGAGACCACTCGACGCTGGTTGGCAGGAGTGGATTGAGTGGGAGCAGGAGTTTCAGGGCCGAAATCTGGCCACCGTCCGCCAAACACCCGTTACCAAGTACCTGCCCGTCTCGAGCACGAAGCTCGGATCCGTGTCCCCGGCTTTCTACGATGCCGAAACGGGCGAGGTCTACCTCGGGGTCAATTACCCGGGCCAGGTCGCTCACCTGGCGGCAATGAATCTGAAAACGGGTCACGTGCGTAAAATCGTCGACGTAAAGGGCACGGCTCTCTACTACGTCACTTCCCTCGCCTACGATCCTGAAACGAAGAAGCTTTTCTACTCAACCGATAACAACAACTGGCGGGATCTCCGCTCGGTAGACGTGAGGACCGGCAAATCGGAGCTCCTCATGAAGGACTGCCGCGTCGGCGACCTGGCCTTTAATTCGGTTGACGGCAGCCTCTGGGGCGTCCGGCACGACAACGGCTTTGCGACTCTCGTGCGCATTCCGCGCCCATACAACGACTGGAACCAGATTCACACCTGGCCTTACGGTCAATGCATCTACGACCTCGCCGTCTCGCCCGATGGAAAGCGGCTGGTCGCCGCCCAGACCGAGATCGGGGGGAAACAGTCGCTTATCAAGCTGGAAATCGAAGACCTGATGGCCAAGCGGCCGAAAAGCGAGTCGCTTTCTGAATTCGATACCAGCTCGCCGGCTAACTTCGTCTTTTCGAGCGACGGACGCTATCTGTTTGGTTCGTCGTATTACTCAGGCATCTCCAACATCTATCGCTACGATTTCCAAACGAAGGAAACCCAGATCTTTAGTAACGCCGACACCGGGTTTTTCCGGCCCGTCCCGATTGGATCCGACAAGCTCCTCATTTTCTGCTACACGTCACAGGGATTCGAGCCCGGGATCATCCCGATCGAGCCGGCCAACAACGTGAACGCCATCCGTTTTCTCGGCCAGGAAGTAGTCGAGAAACACCCGATTGTGAAGCGATGGATTGCGCCACCGCCGTCGTCGGTGAACGCGAAGGAGGTTACGAAATACGAGGGCAAATACCGCGCCGTCCAGGACGTGAAGCTCACTTCGATTTATCCGCTCGTGGAAGGATACAAAGATTCGTTCTCGTATGGGGCCCAGCTGAACATGGCCAGCCCTTTCACTTCGGTCACATTCAAGGCGTCTGTTTCACCGGACAGCCAGCTGGACTCTTCCGAACGCCTGCACCTGAAGATGAACCTGAATCATCTGGAGTGGAAGGTCCGCGCCGCATTTAACAATGCCGACTTCTATGACCTGTTTGGGCCCACGAAAACCAGTCGCAAGGGCTATTCAGCCGGCGTGGAAAAGAAAACGCACCTGCTCTATGACGAGCCGAGCCGGTTCATGGACTATACGCTCAATGCGAACTTCTACGGCGGCTTGGAGCGGCTGCCCGAATACCAGAACGTAAGTGCGAACTACGACAAGCTCTTGACCTTCGGCGGCATCTTTAACTACCAGTACCTGACCAAATCGCTTGGCGCTGTCGATAACGAGAAGGGATACCAGTTCCAAGTCATCTCCAAGAATAACTGGGTAAGCGGAAATTTCTTCCCCCGGCTCTACAGCAACCTGGACTATGGCTTTGCCTTGCCGCTGAAACACTCTTCCGTGTGGCTTCGCAACTCGGCCGGGTATTCGTTCGGATCCCGCGAAGAGCCGTTTGCCAATTTCTATTTCGGAGGGTTCGGAAACAACTGGATCGACCGCGAAACGGAGACCCGCTACCGCGAGTCTTACAGTTTTCCCGGGGTGGAATTGAATGAGGTGGGCGGGAAGGAATATGCCAAGACGCTGGTCGAGTGGAATCTGCCGGCCCTATTATTCAAGAGGGTCGGAAACCAGACGGCTTACCTGAATTGGCTTCGGCCGACGATTTTCACCTCAGGCATTGTGACGAATATCGGACAAGAGGCCACCCGGCGGTCTCTTGCGAACATAGGAGCGCAGTTGGACCTCCGGCTGGTCGTCATGTCCCATCGGGATCTGACCTTCTCGGTGGGAGGTGCGGCGGCATTTGAGAAGCATCACGGGCCGTCACGGGAACTGATGATTTCACTTCGGCTTCACTGATCGTGCTGATTCGAATCGCTCTCAGTCTACTGCCGGTCCTGACATTCGTGCTGTTGCTCGTCGTCCTCGACAGCTACAAGCTCGTCAGGTTGCGGGCGGTATTGATCGCCATTTCGGCGGGCGCACTGGCCGCTGCAGCCTGCTTCTTGATTAACCGGCAGGTTCTCTCTTATTGGCCCTTTGAACTGTCCATCTACTCCCGTTACGCCGCCCCGTTTTTGGAGGAACTGACGAAAGCCGCCTACATGGTGATCCTGATCCGCCGCCAGAGGATCGGTTTCATGGTGGATGCAGGGATCCTGGGAGCGGCCATCGGGGCAGGGTTTGCCGGGATCGAGAACGTCTATTATCTGTATTCGATTGCCGACCCGAATCCGATGACCTGGGTGGTGCGAGGTTTCGGGACTGCGGTCATGCACGCCGGGACGACGGCAATCTTCAGTATCATCACGGTAACGGCCAAGGAACGGCGGCCTTCCTCGATTCTGCCTTTTGTCTTTGGATTCGGGTGCGCGATGTTCCTCCATTCCATCTTCAACCATTTTGTCCTGCCGCCGCTCGTTTCAACAGGAGTTCTCGTCCTGACACTCCCCCCTCTGGTCGTCCTGATTTTCGCTCGAAGTGAAAAGAGCCTTGAAAAATGGCTGGGGGTGGGGTTCGACTCCGATGTGCAACTGTTTGAGACGATCGTTTCCGGCGGGGTTCTCCAAACGAAGGTCGGTCAGTATCTGACCTCTTTGAAACAGCATTTCCCGGGTGAAATTCTTGCCGACATGCTGTGCCTGCTCAGACTTCACCTCGAGTTGTCCATCAAGGCGAAGGGAGTGCTGTTGATGCGGGAGGCCGGGTATGAGGTACCCCCAAGTCCCGAGGTGCGGGGGATGTTTGACGAGCTTCGGTACCTGGAAAAGAGCATCGGCCCGACCGGAAAGCTGGCGCTCGCGCCCGTCCTGCACAAGAGCAGCCGTGAGTTGTGGGAGCTGCATATGCTGAAGGAGGCGTAGGGGGAGACCGCGTTGACGGTGCGGGGAGCTTTTATTGTGGCCGGACTCTCCAGAGTCCGGCAGCCGGGTTCCCGGAACCCGGCGAAAACAAAA
>RPQK01000696.1 GCA_003819755.1 Acidobacteriota bacterium
AGTCCGTCGGCCTTGCTGCACCTTCTCGATGAGTGCCGTCGTGAGTCTGTAACCTTCGATCGAGAGCGAGGGGTAGGCCTCGCTCTGGTATATGCCGGCGACAAGTTCCAGATACGCTCTCTTGTCGCGCGGCAGGCCCGGCGCCTGGGGAAAGTTCTCCACAACGACATCGCGCATCGACTTCCACACCGCCTGAATGCGCCCAACGATCGGAGGCACGACCGGCGACAAACCGGCGAGCACCTGCGCTGCCTGAAATGGATCGCTTTCGCGCGTGTCATAACCGGCCGCCTTCATCGTCTTGAGGATCTCGTCGGCAAGTTCCCCACGGCCGATATGTCGCAGCGCTCCGGCGACCACGCCTGCCTTCACCGAGTTTCCGCCGCTCAAAAGAAACCGCAACAGATCCGACGCGTCACGCAGGCCGGCGAGCACAGTCTGGGTTTCAATCGGCTGGCGGGCAAAGAACGTCTCCGGAATTCTGACGAGTGCTGCCGACGGCGAAAACAAACGCAGGCCGTCGCGCACGATCACATCGGCGGGATCGGGCATGTTGGCTTGTTTGAGGTCGTAGAGCGACGTGCCGAACAGCAGCTTAACGTCGTGGTTCGTGCCCTTGGTGCTGTACACTACGACCTGGCTTGGTATGACCGTGTTTTCGGCGAGGAGCATCACCGATCTTTCCGGCGACAGATGCCAGTCATCACCGAAGCGCGCGTTACAGTAGCGCGAGCAGAATTCCCAGAACGACGCATACCAGGGTGTGCTGTCGCCATCGTGAGCCTGCGCGCTTGTCGAAATCAGCCACCCCTTCATCACTTCCTGCAGGAAGCCATGTTCGAGCAGGCGCTCCCGGTGGAGACGGCTCAATTCGCTTGACTGGATGACGCGGTGGCCGCTCTTCTGGAGGGACTGGAGCGCGGTCAGCGCTTGAGCGAGTTTTTCGTGAGGCGTAGGCATCTTCGGGTACCCGCACTCTTACAAGCGTTTCGTGTCGGATGTTTGCAAGCATATCATGTCGTGTATTTGCAAGCAAATCAAGTCGTGCGATTCCAAGCTTTTCCTGTCCAGGCGCAAACTTCCGGGACTCTGGGACTACGGTCTGACACGACGCGCCGCCTGACGTCTGCTAACCCGAGCCCAAGGGCCCGGCACGCACCCGCCGCGGAACTTACGTTGGGCTGACCGAACTAGCGATGAGCGAGTCGGCCGTATTGATTGAATATAGAGTTCCGCGGGCACAATTTCGGGCACAAAAGCATAGAGGAGGTCAGGCGCGATAGACCCTTGACGGCCTTGGCCTGCCCGGGGTCCCGGCCAAGACCGGCGCTGTGCCGGCCGGGCCAAATCCCAACCTGCAAGGGGCCGCCGGCAAGGAGGACCCCGAGCGGATCGTCGGACCATCACTCGACACAGCCGATCATCGCGCAGCAGTTGTTCGGCGACGGGCCTGCCGCAAATGCTGGCGGCGGGACACCGCCGTTGACTCAGTAGGTCAGGAGTGTTCTTCTAGCCTGACTTCGAAGGCAACCGGGAGCCAACAGTTCGGCGAGTCGCAATACGCGCCCGGGGCCAGCAGGAACCTCTAGCTTAACGCTCGATGCGATTGTGAGTGTGAGGCTCTGAGGCGCCGACCTCAGCGTGAGGCCAGTTCGATCAGGACGAGGTCGGAGTTCTGTTGGAATCGATCGAATAAGATCTCGCTCCCATCAGAAGAAAGGTCGAATTCTCTAATTATGTACGCAGGATTCAGGTTCGTCAGTTGTCGCTCTCGCCCGCTTTTAAGATCCAACAGCCAGAAATCCCTCTGTGTGAAATCCCCCTTCAGGAAAACGAGAGCTCCTTGATGCGGGAGGAAGCAGAAACGCTCGGCTCCACGCCGAAGCGTAAGGTCTGGCAGACGGTAACGTTCCCCGTTTGGTGTGACGGCGCCCACTCGGAAAACACCGCCTGAATCGGCACCGCAATAGATGATGAACCGCCCGTCAGGGGACCAAACCGGATGGCTGGACACTGAATCGAGCAGACGGACGGCGGAGCCGCCCTCTGAGGGGACTCTGTAGAGTCGCGGGCCATGGCCCTCATCCGAAGCCACCGCCACCCACTTGGAATCCGGCGACCAGCTTGGAGCGCCGTGCACGTCAAGACGTTCAGCCAGGCGGCGCACACTGGTGCCATCCGTCTTCATGGTAAAGAGCCTCGTCCGGCCTCCGTTACGAACCGCCAAACAGACCCTGCCCCCATCCGGGGATATTGCTGCGGCCGTCACTGCGCCCTCGTCTTGCCACAGCTGGGTGGCTGTCCCCTCGTTATACTTCCACAGACCATCAGTTCTACCAACGGCACCTCGCTTGGAAGAGAGGAACATGAGGAAGTTCGGTCCAAAGCGCGGTTCTATAGCACGCGTCATCGGGAGCCGGACTTGGACCGCCTCCGATTCCCCAACCACGCCCGGTGAAATCGGGACGCGCCACAAGTCGGCGCGAGGGTTGGACACGGTTGCAACGAGCCTCCGGCGATCTGCACTGGCGGCGATCGAATTATACTGTTCGACGCCGAAACTCACCCTTTGCGCCCGCCGCCGCTTCAGGTCCATTAAGTAGAGCCAGGGCCCGGAGGCGTCCTCCGCAAGCGCAGTGTAAAGCAGGGTACGGTTGTCCAGCATGACAGGGTGACCGACGCGGGTGTTTTGCTGTGTGATACGCTCGGCGGCATTGGCCCCGGCGGGGGGAATCCTCCAGATGTCCATCTGGTCCGGCGGCCGGCCCTGACAGAAGTAGATATACCGACCGTCCGGAGACCAGGTTGGCTGATGGCAGTGGACACCGGGTGAGGCAGCATAAATACGATGCGCCGTCCGCTGCCCCGGGTCGGTGACGAAAATCGGGTCTCCGGCATCGGAGCCATGGTAAACGATCCTCGTTCCATCCTGCGACCACTCCGCGTGGGCAGTTCCATCGCCCAGGAAAGGCTGGGGTTCGCCGCCCATGGTGGGGACAACCCACACGGACTTATCCAGGACGCTGCTTCCAGGCTTTCTCTTCGTTACTCTCAGCCAGACTTGCTGTCCGTCGCCGGAGAAACTGAGATTGCGGTGGTCATCGCTCTGCAGTTCGTTGATCTTCCCTTTCGTGAGATTTAAGAAGGTGCCACTGCCTACCTGGCTCACCCAGGCGTCAAAAGGCCCATCGCGGTCCGACAGGAAAGCTACGAACTTCCCATCGGGGGAAAGAGCCCCATCCACTTCGTTTCCTTCGAAATCCGTAATTCGGGTGAACTGGGCATTTCTAATGTCCCGCTGCCATCCGGACTCCGGGGAGGACCAAAGCCATGCCAATGTCGCCGTGGAGACGCCTAAAACCACCAGACCTGCAATCCACAGTCATAACCGCCGTCCAGGCGTGCCGGCGACGAGGGAAGTGCGAGGAACTCCGGGTGCCGCGCGCGAGTGGCCTATTCCGGAAAGCTCGGCAAGACAGAAACCAGCATCCTTTATGGATTGGAAACGGTCTGAAGCATCTTTTTCAAGACAGCGATTGACGACGTGCACCAGCGGGGGAGGCAGATCGCAATCATCCGCTATCTCCGACGGGTCCTCCTTAAGGATCGCGTTCATCACCTCCACGGCCGATTCTCCATTAAACGCGCGCCGCCCCGTCAGCATCTCGTAAAGGATTGCTCCGAACGCGAAGACGTCCGAGCGGTGATCTACTTCTTCGCCACGCACCTGTTCCGGCGACATGTATCCAACGGTGCCGAATATCAGGCCCGACGCGGTGCTCGGCCCCTGACTCTTCGCATTCGGAGCGAGGCTGCCATCCAGTTGGTGTGGTTTCAGCTTTGCCAGACCGAAGTCCAGGATCTTGACCAGTTCGTCCCTGGTAATGAACACGTTTTCTGGCTTCAAGTCGCGATGCACGATTTCCTTTTCATGCGCGGCAGCGAGACCGCGTGCCATTTGAAGTCCGAAGTCCACCGACGAGCGCCGGGTTAGCCGCACCGCCTCCTCGAGCCGTTTGCGCAGGATCTGGCCGTCGAGAAGCTCAGACACGATGTAAGGACAGCCCTCATATGTGCCTGTGTCATGAATGGTGAGAATATTCGGATGATTTAGCATGCCGGCGGCGCGCGCTTCCTGCTCGAAGCGCTTCAGCCGGCCCGCATCCCTTGAATAGATTTCCGGAAGCACCTTGATGGCTACTTCACGTCCGAGCCTGAGGTCGCGGGCTCGATAGACAATACCCATGCCTCCCGCCCCCAACA
>RPQK01000697.1 GCA_003819755.1 Acidobacteriota bacterium
GTCAGCCGTCAGCGGTCAGCTGTCAGCGGGGCAGCGGTCAGCGCGTCTTCCACCTGTCCATTATCAAAATCCCCAATCCGACGAACACCAGGAACATACCCGCTGCCTCCAGCGGGCGAGGCCGTTCCCCCAGCTGAAACCAAGCGGCAGCCACGCCGACGATCGGGGTGAGCAGAGTTCCCATTCCCGCTACGCCGGCCGGCAGCTCCTGAAGGGCGTAGAGCCATAGAAGCCACGCCAGGGCTGTAGCCGGGACCGCGTTATAGGCCAAAGCGCCGATCAGGTAAGGTTGCCAGCTGATGGGCTGCCGGTCTCCGACGGAGGCGATCACCAGCAGAGGTACGCTTCCGAGCAGGAGTTGCCAGGCGGTGAGAGGCAGCAGGTCGATCTTGACCTTCGCTCGCAATCGCTTTACCCAGACGCCGGAGGCAGCCCACGTGAGGGCGCCGAAGAGCGCGAGCGCCGTGCTGAACAGCGGCGAGGTGATACGCCAGGGCTGAAGGATCAACAGCAAGCCGGAAAAGGCGGACAGCAGTGCCAGCCACTGCCATCCCCGAACCCGCTCTCCCAGAAGCGGCCAGGCCAGCATCAGCAGCCAGAGCGGCATCGTGTATACGAGTACGGCGGTCTTGCCAGCCCCTCCGCTGACCAGGGCCCAGGTTGAAAACGTCACGAACAGCGTAGTCTGGACAAGCCCCAGAACCAGGACGCCCCAAAATGACCCCGGCGAATTAGGTCGACGAAGGATGAGCAGAAGCGTGAAGATGGCGAATGCCCCAAGGATCGAACGGAGCGCGGAGAAAGCGAAGGGGTCTACGAAATGCAGCGCCTGCTTCATCACAACCCAGTTGTATCCCCAAATCAGGGACAATAAACCGAGCGCCAGCACGGGGCGGAACCTTCCGAATCTGGTCATCAGGGGAGGTAACTGAATCTAGTCTTCCACGTGTAATGTGGAGAACTCGTGGAAAAGGGTTTGAAGATGCCCCCGGGATGCGGATTCGACCACTTTGCACAATTTTTGGGCATTTACTCCCACGCGCGAATGCGAAAAATTCCTACATCGCCTGTCAGCCTACTCAACCGCGCCCGCCCGCGATGAAGTTCTCCAGTTGGGCGATCAGGTAGTCTTGTTCGGACAACAACGCCTTTACCACGTCTCCGATCGATACCACACCGACCACTTTTTCATCCTGCGTGACGGGCAGGTGCCTGAATCGGCCTCGGGTCATAACGGCCATGCAGTCCTTGATCGTTCGGTCGGGCGTAACCGAATAGACCTCACTGGTCATGATCTCCTTGACCGGGGTCTCACGGGAAAACTTGCCCTCCAGGACAACCTTCCGGGCATAGTCCCGCTCCGAGAAAATGCCGGCCATGCGATCGCCGTCCATCACAATCAGTGCCCCGATGTTCTTATCGGCCATCAGTCTTAAAGCATCGTATACGGAACTGTCGGGCGATATCGTCCAGACATCCCGGTCCTTATTGTCCAGAAGCTGCTTGACGGTTCTCATCGTCTCGCTCTCCTTAAAGTCGTTGGAACGAATATAGAACGATACGGCAAGCGGTAGCAAACGGGGGAGACACTGGAAAAGACCTCAACGACCTCAGAGACCTCAAGGATCCCAAGGAAGAGATTCTTTGTTTTGGCCTTTGAGGTCGTTTCCAGTGTGGGCGCTTGGGAGCTATGCCCACTCCCCCCACCTTGACACGCCATGTAACATATTCACTTGTTCCGTCTGGCTCGTCAGGACCCTTCTGGCTTCATCCTTTTTACGGACACAGCGGGCGAACAGAGACTGGCATATGACTGGTGTTACAAGCGGTCTAATCATTTGGATACTCGGCGGACTAGCTGTGTTGGGCATAAACCGGCGGCCTCGGGTTTGTGGATGGATCAGCGCCGGGACGCTTTTGACCGGCTCTTTGCTGCTCATGCCGGCCATATTAAGAGCCCTGGCTGGGGCGCCTCCCTTACTGATCAGCTATCCGTGGTCGGTGCCTGGCGGTGAATTTGCTCTGCAGATTGATGCCTTGGCAGCCTGGTTTCTTCTTCCCACTCTTGGCGTTGCCGTGCTGGCAGCAGTCTATGGCATTGGTTACCTGGCTGATGAGGGCAAACACCGGGAAACCGGGCCGTCCTGGTTTTTCTTCAATCTGCTGACCGCGTCGATGGCCACGGTGTTGATGGCGCGAAACGCAGTCCTGTTTCTGACGGCCTGGGAAGTAATGGCGCTGGCCTCGTTCTTTCTGGTTACTTTTGACGACGAAAAGGAATCGGTCCGAAAGGCGGGATGGATCTATCTGGTGGCGACGCATCTTGGGACGGCCTTCCTTTTGGCCTTTTTTCTCATCGCCGCCCGCGAAACAGGGTCGCTTGATTTTCGGGATTGGGCCTCGGTCGGCTTGTTTGCTCCCGGCCTCGCCGGCTTGATGTTCCTGCTCGCGTTGGTCGGCTTTGGGGCCAAGGCCGGAATTATTCCGCTTCACGTCTGGCTCCCCGAGGCGCATCCCGCCGCGCCAAGCCACGTCTCGGCCGTCATGTCCGGCGTCATGATAAAGACCGGCATTTATGGCCTTTTGCGGACCCTCACTTTTCTCGGGGATCCGCCCGCCTGGTGGGGATGGGCTCTTCTGATCGTTGGAGTAACCTCCGGAATCCTGGGTGTGCTTTACGCTTTGGCGCAGCACGACCTGAAACGGCTGCTGGCCTACCACAGCGTTGAGAATATAGGCATCATCTGCACCGGCTTGGGGCTCGGGCTCCTGGGCCAAAGCCTGGCCCTTCCGCAGCTTTCCATCCTCGGCTTTGCCGGTTGCCTTCTGCACGTCCTCAACCACGCGCTTTTCAAGGGGCTCCTCTTTCTCGCCGCAGGGAGTGTCCTCAAATCAACCGGCACGCTTGAGATCGATCACCTCGGCGGGCTTTCGAAACGAATGCCTTGGACGGCGGCCTTTTTCCTGGTTGGTTCCGTGGCGATCTGCGGCCTCCCGCCCTTGAATGGCTTTGTCAGCGAGTTGATGGTCTTCCTCGGTGGCCTGGACGTCATTCTGCACGGTGGAACCACGGGCGTTCTCGCCGGCCTTGTGGCCGTCGCCGGACTGGCCTTGATAAGTGGATTGGCGATAGCTTGCTTCACTAAAGCGTTCGGCATCGTGTTTCTCGGTGAGCCCAGGAGCGGCGCCGTGCAAAATGCGAAAGAGAACGAGGCGACCTTGCGCATTCCGATGCTGGTCCTCGCCGTTGCGTGCTTTGCGGTTGGGTTAGGCGCTCCCCTGGTGGCCACGAACCTGGGCGCCGTGATATCCGTAGTGACCGGTCTCCCAGTTTCATCGGTCTCCGAGCCGTTGGCGGCCTTGAGTGCTTCCTTGCAGAAAACCGTCGGGGTCTTCGCCCTCCTGGCGTTTCTCTGCGCCCTCCTGGCCTTGTTGAGGGCATGGCTCCTTTCCGGGCGCACGGTCGGGGCTTCGGTTACCTGGGATTGCGGATACGCGCGGCCGACCGCCCGTATGCAGTACACGGCCTCCAGCTTCGCGCGCCCGATCACGACGCTTTTCCAAAGGGTTCTGAGAACCGAGACCCATGGCAATCTTCCTGCCGGGCTATTTCCCGGTGGAGCCTTTGTGGCGACCGAAACCTCTGACGTCTTTCTCAACACGGTCTATCGTCGTTTGTTCGGAATAGCGACCCGTCTGATCTCGGCCTTGCGCTGGCTGCAGCACGGGAATGTTCACCTGTACGTGCTTTACATCGCCCTCACTCTGTTGGGGCTTCTCTTTTGGATGATCTACTGACTCATGACGCCGAATTGGTTATCAGTACCCCTGGCACTGCTGCTCGCACCTCTTTTGCCGGGTGTGATCAACCGAACCAAGGCATTTTTCGCTGGTCGGAATGGCCAACCTCTCCTTCAGGCCTACTTCGACGTCGTCAAACTCTTCAGGAAGGGAGCGGTGTACAGCCGAACCACCACTTGGGTCTTTCGGGCCGGCCCGATCGTCACCACGGCGGCACTCCTGACCTTGGTCCCGCTGTCGCCGTTCGGTGGCCAAGAGGCGCCGCTTTCCTTCACAGGCGACATTATTGTCTTCTGCGCTCTCCTGGGCCTTGCACGGTTTTTCACCGTCATCGCCGCTTTGGATACCGGTTCGGCCTTCGAGGGTATGGGCGCAAGCCGGGAAGTCCTGTTCGGTGCACTTGCGGAGCCTGCTCTGTACCTGGCGCTGGCCGCTTTGGTTCGACACACCCACACATGGGGA